>NZ_LIRL01000198.1 GCF_001419795.1 Streptomyces niveiscabiei | reverse complement strand
TTCGAGGGGCGTGCCGCCGGGGCGGGCGCCGTCGTGGGAAGCGCCGTCCGGGAAGGTGCCGTCGGCCTCCCAGTGCGTGAAGTCCAGCGGCAGGGCGCCGGGTTCGTGCACGATCTGGGTCCCGGTGCCGGGTTCGCCCAGCGTCGTCCGCAGCGCCGCGTGCCGGGCGATCACGGCCGTCAGCGCGGCGCGGATGCGGGCCGGGTCGAGGCGGCGGCCGATGCGCAGGGCGACGGGGAGGTTGTGCGCGGTGTCCTCGGGGAGCAGCTCGTGGCGGAACTGGAACTGGACCTGCCCCTCGGTCGCCGGGTGGGCACCGAGGCCGGCTCCTGCGGCGGGGCCGGAGAGGGCGGCGGAGTCGGCGGGGTCGGCGCCATCGGCTCCACCGGAGAGGGCAGCGGAGTCGGCGCGGCCGGTGAGGCCGGCGGCCGGTTCCCCGCCCGCCGGCTCCGGCGCCGTGCCGAGCGCCTCCGCGATGTCGTCCAGCGAGCGGTCGCCGTAGAACAGGCCCGTGTCCAGGCGCCGCCCGGACTGCCGCTCGATGCCGCCGCGCAGGGCGACCAGCTTCAGCGAGTCCAGCCCCAGGGCCGCCAGCGGCAGCGCGAAGTCCTCGGCGCCGGGCTCGGCACCCGCGTGGGCGGCGACGAGGCGGGCAAGCATGGCGCGGAGCGGCTCGGGGCCGGAGCCCGGGGCGGAAGCGGCGGGGGAGCCGACCGCGCCCGGCGCCGGAAGAGCGGGCGCCAGGGCCTGATCCCGCGCCGGGAGAGCAGCGGTTCCGGTCTCGCCCCCTGCCGGGACAGCGGGCGTCACGGCCTGGCCCTGCGCCGGGCGCGCCATCGGGTTCCTGGACGTGCCGAGCAGCCTCAGCCCGCCGTCCAGGAACCGTTTCCGTGTCTCGGCCCGCCGGATCTTCCCGCTGGACGTCTTGGGGATCGACCCGGGGTACACGAGCACCACGTCGGCCAGGTCGAGACCGCACTCGGCCCCCACCCGGCGCCGTACCGCCGCGCCCAGCGCCGCCACCGCCCCGGCGTCCGACCGCAGCCGCGCCACCGCGTCCCGCGCGGCCTCCGCGACGAGGACCACGCGCGGCTCCGCCAGTTCCGGCTGGAACGCCGCCGCGCAGCCCCGGCGCAGGTCGTCGGAGGCGGCGGACGCGAGGTTCTCGACGTCGTACGGGTAGAAGTTGCGCCCGGCGACGATGATCAGGTCCTTGTTGCGGCCGACCGGATAGAGCTGACCGTCGCGCAGCGCGCCCAGGTCACCGGTGCGCAGGAAGGTTCCGTCCCGTCCCTCGACGCGTGCGCGGAAGGTTTCCTCGGACGCCTCGGGGCGTTCCCAGTAGCCGCCCGCGACACCGGGCCCGCGTACGCAGATCTCGCCGATCTCCCCGTCCGGCAGGGCACGCCCGTCCGTCGAGCGGATCACGATCTCGGTGTCGACGGCGGCCCGCCCGCAGGAGACGACGTCCAGACGGTCGCCCTCGGACGCTTCGTCGAGCCGGCCGCTCTCCACCGCACGCCGGTCCAGCGACAGCGCCTCGTACCCGGCCATGGGCTCGGCGCCGGACACGAACAGGGTGGCCTCCGCCAGCCCGTAGCACGGGTACAGGGCGCCCCGGTCGAAGCCGTGCCGGCCGTACAGGCCGGCGAAAGCCTCCAGGGTCGCCGGGATGATCGGCTCGGCCCCGTTGAAGGCGATGCGCCAGGAGGAGAGGTCGAGGCCCGCGAGGCGCTCGGCGTCGTAGCGGTCCGCGAGCAGCTGGTAGGCGAAGTTGGGGCCGCCGGAGCAGGTCGCCCCGTACCGGGAGATCGCCTCGGGCCAGCTCAGCGGGTCGTGGATGAACGCGAACGTGTCGAGCAGCACCGCGCGCACGCCCAGGTACAGCGGCAGCAGCGCCGTACCGATGAGCCCCATGTCGTGGTAGAGCGGCAGCCAGCTGAGGATGACGTCGTCCGAGCGGACCCCGAACCCGGCGGCGATGGCCCGGTCGTTCTCGGCGAGGTTGCCGTGCCCGACCATGACGCCCTTGGGGGTGCCGGTCGAGCCGGAGGTGTACTGGAGGAAGGCGAGGTCGGCGGCGCGCGGCAGGGGGAGCGACGCGGAGTGCCCGGCCGCCCTGATCTCCTCGACGCTGTGCAGGCGCAGCCCGTCGGCGGCGGACCTGAGGTGGTCGAGGAGCAGGTCGACGGTGAGCGCGTGGGTGGGGCGGCAGTCCCGGACGACCGCCTCGATCCGGTCGAGCTTGGCGCCGGGGCGCGGCGGGTACAGCGGCACGGCGACCGTTCCGGCGTACAGGCAGCCGAGGAACGCGGTCAGGTAGTCGAGGCCGGGAGGCAGCAGGAGCAGGACGCGGTCGCCGGGGCGCGCGGTCGTGCGCAGGAACGCGGCGACCGACAGCGCGGAGCGCTCCAGCTCCCGGTAGGAGACCTCGGTGTCGCCCTGGGGGGAGGCGAAGACGTACGCGGTGTCGTCGGGGCGTACGGCGGCCCAGTGGGAGAGCGCGGCGGGGAGGGTGGAGAAGTGCGTGGGGGACTGTTCAGACACGGTGACCGGCACCCGCTTCCACCGGAACGCCGGCCAGGACGCGGGTGACGACCTCGATCGCCTCGTCGATGTCCTGCTCGCTCACCCCGCGATGGGTGACGGCCCGCAGCCGTCCGTGTCCCAGTTCCGCGATGGCCAGCCCGTGTCCGGCCGCTGCCCGCGCGAACGTCTGCCAGGTGAACCGGGGGTCGGTGACCCGGAACATGACGATGTTGGTGCGCGTCCGGGCGGGCAGGACGTCGATGCCCTCGATCCGCGCGAGCCCGGCGGCGAGCCGCTCCGCGTTGCGGTGGTCCTCGGCCAGCCGCCCGGCGTCCTCGATGGCGAGGATGCCGGCCGCCGCGATCACCCCGGTCTGCCGCATCCCGCCGCCGAGCAGCTTCCTGATCCGGCGCACCCGCCCGATGAAGTCCGCCGTACCGGCGGCCATCGAACCGATGGGCGCGGACAGCCCCTTGGAGAGGCAGAACTGGACGGAGTCGGCGTACCGGGCGATGTCCGCGACGGGTACGCCCGCGCCGACGGCCGCGTTGAACAGGCGCGCGCCGTCCATGTGCACCGGCACACCGCGCTCGTCGGCGAAGGCGCGTACCTCGGCGAGGTAGCCGAGGGGCAGGACGCTGCCGCCGGAGCGGTTGTGGGTGTTCTCCAGGCAGATCAGCGCGGGCAGCGCGAACTGCGGGTCGTCGGGGTCGTCGGGGAACCCCTGCGCGAGGTCGGTGAGCAGCAGGCGGCCGTCCGGCTGGGTGGGGACGGGCTCGTAAACGATCCCGCCGGCCACGGAGGCCCCGCCGGCCTCGTAGATGTAGATGTCGCTCTCGTCGCCGACCAGCACCTTCGTGCCGCGCGGGGCGTGCGCCATGATCGAGGCGAGGTTGGCCATGGTGCCGCTCGGCAGGAAGCAGGCCGCCTCCTTGCCGAGGGTGGCGGCGGCGAGTTCCTCCAGGCGATTGGTGGTGGGGTCCTCGCCGTAGACGTCGTCCCCGAGGGGTGCCTCGCCCATCGCCCGGAGCATCTCCGGGGTCGGCAGGGTGAATGTGTCGCTGCGCAGCTCGATCACTGTGCGTGCCCCTCTGTCGCTTCGTCGTCCGCGAGGACGACGGCCGTGCGGCCGACTGCGTCGGCCAGGATCTTGGTGACCTGTTCATGGGTGTCGCCGTGGGCGATGACGTGGCCCAGGCGGTCGTAGGCGTTGCGGGGCGGGCGGACCTCGGCGCCGGGCCGTGCGGTGACGGTCACCCGGTCGACGCCGTCGGTCTCGCGCGCCCGGCCGGTGCCGGCCAGCTCGGCGAGCGTCCCGGGCCGGTCGGCCAGCAGGAAGTGGATGCCCGCGTGCCGGACCGGCTCGCGCAGCGGCTCGGGCGGCAGTCCGGCCGCGACCCGTATCTGCTGGTCGAGGAGTTGTACGCCGGTGGCGAGCTGGATCAGCTCGGGGATCATGCCCCCGGCGAGCCGCGGGTTGATCTCGATGATCACCGGCCCGTCGTCGGTGAGCCGCACCTCGGTGTGGGTGGCGCCGAGGGTGATCCCGGCCGCCGTCACGGCCCGGCGTACGGCGTCCTCGACGGCGGCGGCGCGGGCGGCGGGGAGCGGGGCGGGGAACACGTGCCGGTACTCCACGAAGTGCGGCAGCCCGGTGACGCTCTTCTCGGTGATCCCGACGCAGCGGGTCTCCCCGTCCCAGGTGAACATCTCCACGCTGTACTCGGGCGCGTCGACGTACTCCTCGATCAGGACGGTCCCGGCCGTCGGCATGTCCCGCATGTTGAAGCGGATGCCGAGGATCGTGCGGGCCTGCGCGAGGACCTCCTCCTCGCTGTGGCACAGCAGCACGTTGTTGGACCCGGAGTCGTCGGCGGGCTTGACGACGCACGGCAGCCCCACCGACGCCAGCGCGGCGGGCACCTCGGCGACGTCGCGGACGGCGACGGACCCCGGCTGCGGCACGCCGTGTTCGCGCAGCCGCTCCCGCAGCAGCGCCTTGTCCCGGCACACGGCGACCGCTTCGGCCCGGTTCCCGGGCATCCCCAGCCAGGTCGTCAGCTCGGCGACGGCGGGGACGTAGAAGTCGCTGGTGGTCGTCACCCCGGCCAGCTCGTCGCGCCGGAACGCGTCCTGGATGGTGCGGCGCAGCTCCGCCTGCGTGTTGGTGTCGCAGACGATCACCCGGCACCCCGCCTCCTCCAGGCCCGCGTACCGGGCCGGGGAGCTGGTCAGCAGCACCGGTTCGAAGCCCAGCCGCCGGGCGACGGACAGCGCCAGCATGCCCGTGCCGGTGGTGTTGGACTCCACGAACAGCAGGTGCCCGCCCGGCGGTTCGGGGTGCTCCCGCAGCGCGGCGACCGACCAGGCGCGCACGACACGGTCGAGCGGTACGGCGTCCGGGGTCTCGCGCGCCTCCAGCGAGGCCAGCTCCTTGCGGGCCCAGAACGCGTCGTCGTAGACGGTGTCGACGTACCGGTCGCCCCGGTCGGGCAGGATGCCCACGATCCGGGTGCCCGGCGCCGCCTGAGACGCCACGTGCATGAGGACCCGGTACACCGAGCCGGAGGTGTTGCCGGCGAAGACCTGCTGCTCGCGGGCGAGGGCGCGGG
Source organism: Streptomyces niveiscabiei (assembly GCF_001419795.1). GTDB lineage: Bacteria > Actinomycetota > Actinomycetes > Streptomycetales > Streptomycetaceae > Streptomyces > Streptomyces niveiscabiei. The sequence continues at coordinate 22,689 of NZ_LIRL01000198.1, read as the reverse complement.
CCGACTCGAACGCCTCGCGGTCGTTGAGCCAGTGCACCTCGTCGACGACCCTGCGGTCGAGGTTCTTCGGCAGGAGGCTGTTGCCGAGCCCGCTCTGGAGGCGGCCCGGCACGTCCGGCTGGCCGAACAGGACGCTGCCGACGGAGTCGACGCCCACCACCCGCAGCTCCGGGCACGTACGCCGCAGCGCGCGGGCCGTCCCGCACAGCGAGCCGCCGCTGCCGACCGAGCCGACCAGCACGTCCACCGTGCCGAGGTCCTCCTCGATCTCCTCGGCGAGCAGCCGGTAGGCGCCCGGGTTGTCGGGGTTGCTGTACTGCTGGGGCCAGAACGCGCCGGGCAGGCCGGCCATCAGCCGCTCCAGCTCCTCCAGCCGGGCGCTCTGCCAGCCGTGGCTGGTCATGGCCCGCACGACGTGCACCTCGCAGCCGAGCGCCCGCAGCTTCGCCAGCGTGATGGCGTCGATCCGGGGGTCGGTGACGATGTGCACCGGGTGGCCCAGAGCCGTCCCCACCAGCGCCACGCCGAGCGCCATCGTGCCGGAGGAGCTCTCCACGATCGGGGCGCCCTCGCGCAGCACCCCGGTTCTGCGGGCCTCCAGGAGCATGCTCCGGGCGACCCGGTCCTTCATCGCGAACAGGTTCTGGAGCTCCAGCTTCGCGTAGACCTCGACTCCGGGCGCCGCGCCGCGCAGGCGCACCAGAGGAGTACGGCCGACGGCGTCGACCATGCTGTCGAACTTCACAGGAAAAATCCCCCGAGCAATATCGCGTTCGGTATGTCCGGCCGGTTCGTTCGCCTTTATGCGCCGGCGGTGCGGTAACTGTCCGGTCCCATCGACCGGTAGAGCGAGACGGAGCCGGGAAGCGCCTCGCAGGACTTTCTGGCATGGGCCAGCCGGTCCGCGTGATCCGGGACGTCGTCGCGCAGCAGAATGCCGAGATTCGTCCCGCTGTGGGCCAGCACGAGACCGAGCCCTTCGACCTCGTGGCAAATGCGCAGGAGGTCGTCGAAACAGTCCCGGGCGGCGAGCTTCGTGTTCTTCAGGGCACTGCGGGTGGAAACCCGGCCGACCGTTTCCAGGTCGCCGTGGCGCAGGGCCTCGCGCAATTCGTCCAGAAGCGCGCTGTATTCCCTGCGGTCGGCCGCGTCGAAAGGCTTGGGGGAGCGGTTGAAGAGGACCGTGTCGACCGTTCCGCCGATGTCGTGCGCGACGATCGTCAGCGGCGGCAGGAAACCGAGCCGCTCCTTCAGCCGGACCTGCCGGTGGTAGAAGGCCACGACGCCCTGGTACATGACGCCGTCCGAGGGCTCGACGTCCCGCAGCAGCGCCTCGATCTCGCTCTCCGTGAACCGGACGCCGAGCGCGTCCCCCACCGCGTGCGCGGTCGCCACCAGGTCGGCGGACGAGCTGGCCAGCCCCTTGCCCTCGGGGATCGAGCTGATCAGCGTCAGCAGTCCGCCGCCCTCGACGCCGTGGTCGCGCAGGACGCGCTGGGCGAGCCGGCGCGCCTTGTGCTTGTGCGCGGGCCTGACCGTGATCTCCCGCGCGCCGCCGACCAGCTGGAAGTCGGCGCGGGAGGTGAGGGAGACGGGGAAGGTGACGAGGAAGTCGAGGCCGTTCTCGTCGAGGACCCCTTGGAGCAGCTCGCCGAACGTGCCGTGGGCGTGGCCCGTGCCGGTGGCGGTCGCGTACTCCAGGGTCGTCTCGTCGGCGGTCACCGGGCGCCGCCCCTCGTGGCGTTTGCGCTTTGCTGGGAGCCGATGCCCAGCAGGCCGTCGGTGCGGGCCAGCGCCGCGTCGACCGTGCCGGCGCACGCGGCCCACTCCTTGTCCAGCTCGTCGAGCCGCCCCGCCTGCTCGGCCAGGAGCGCGCGCACGGCGTCCGGGTGCGCGGACCCCGGCGAGCTCTTGCGCAGCAGCCCCCGGCGGACGTCGAAGGACTCGGCGACGAGATGCTCGGGCCGGCTCAGCTCGAAGCCGCTGCGCTCGGCGACGGCCCGCAGCAGCTCGGGGTCGGCCTGCGCGGGAGGCAGGCCCCGCTCGACGCAGGCCGTGATGAACTGGCCCGCGACGACCTGCGCCCGGCGCCACGGCACGCCCTCGTCGAGGGTGAGCAGGTTGGCCAGCGAGAAGCCGCCCAGGTACTCCCGCTCGCACAGGGCGAGCGCCCGCTCCTCGCGGAACCGCAGGTGGTCCAGGACCGTGGTGAACAGTTCGAGGGTGGAGCACAGCGTGTCGAACGCGCCCAGGACGTGCGCGCCGGCCTCCTTCGACACCTCGACGCTGTTCGAGTACGCGGTGTTGCGCTGCCCGAGCACGGTGTCCAGGTGCAGCGACACCAGGTGGGCCGTCCTGCCCCGGATGCGCTCCAGCACCGGGTAGTTCTTCTTCTGCGGCATCGCCGAGGAGATCCCGGACAGCTCGTCGGGCAGCTCGATCAGGCCGTACTCGGAGCTGCCCCAGGCCATCAGGTCGGTGCAGAACCGGCCCAGCCAGGTGGCGGCCAGCGACAGTTCGGCGGTGACCTCGACGACCCAGTCCCGCGACGCGACCGACGCCAGGGCGTGCGGGTTCGCCGCGCGGAAGCCGAGCAGCCGGGCCATCTCCGCGCGGTCCCAGGGGATCTCCTGGCCCGCCATCGCCCCGGCGCCCAGCGGGCACAGGTCGATCCCCCGGTACGTCGTGAGGAATCGTTCCAGCGCGTGGATCACCCGGTCCGTCAGGGCCGCCAGGTAGAACCCCGGCGTGATGATCTGGGCGGACTGGAGGTGCGTGTACCCGGGCATCGGGGTGTCGGTGTGGGCCGCCGCGAGCCGGTGCGCCGCCCGGCCGAACGCGGTGAGCGCCCCGGCGGCCCGCAGCACCTGGCTCCGGCCGAACAGGAGCTGGGCGCAGGCCTGGAGGTCGTTGCGGCTGCGGTCGACGTGCCAGCGGGGCACGGCCGGGTCGAGGCGCTGCTCGACGTGGCGCTCGACGGCGAAGGCGATGTCCGAGTAATTCGCCTCGGGGTCAGCCTGGAGCCCTTCCGCGGTGATTCCGTCCAGGAGGGAACCGATACGCCGGGCGTCGTCCTTTTCGATCAGATTCATCCGGCTGTATTCGAGGGCCAGGACTTTCTCGATGGCCACGTACCAGGGCAGCAGATGTGCTGCCTCGTACCGGAACTGCGGTTCGAGGATTTCCCGGTGGAGCAAATCGCTGGGTGCTGCTGATATCCGGCCGCTGAGACGGTTGTCAGGCATGCGGCGGTCGTTCATGGAACCCCCGTAAACGCATATCGGTACGCGGTGCGACACCGAGGTTGTTCGCAGAGTGACCGTGGGTCAAGTGTGACGGATTTCACCCGGGGCGGGGGATTGGGTAGCGGAATCCAGCATTCCTGCTGTTCGGGGCCGGTCCCGGAGAGCGGCGCGGCCCCGAAGAGCGGTCGTTCTTGACGCGAACTTTTCGCAACAACCTGACGGACTCGACAGCAAGTTATGTGCAGCAGATCGTCGAGCGCTCATCATGGCTCACGATTCGTTCACGTGATCTTCATTGCGGCTTCCCATTCCGCGTCCGGAATCCGCGACCGCAGATACCCGAACGACTCCGCCGCCAGCCGCCGCGCCCGCTTCAGATCCACCCCGACCAGCTCGCCCCGGTGCTTGAGGACCCGGCCGTCCACCAGGACCGTGTCCACATCACCCCGGCCCGCCTGGAACACCAGGTGCCCCGCCGGGTTGTGCACCGGCGTCATCGCGACCGTGTCGGTGCGCAGCAGCACCAGGTCGGCGCGCTTGCCCACGGTGACCGAGCCGATCAGCGAGTCGAGGCCGAGCGCCCGCGCGCCGCCCAGCGTCGCGTACTCCAGCACGTCCGAGGCGCGCAGCGCGTTGTCCGCGACCGTCCTGCCCGCCTCGTGCGCCCGCAGGTGCGCCAGGGCCCGGTCCGCGCTGAGCGTCGAGCGCATCGCCGAGAACATGTCGCCGCTCCACCACGCGACCGTGTCCATCGACAGCGACACCGGGATGCCGAACTCCCGCGCCTTCCCGGTGGGCGGGTAGCCCTGCCCCGCGCTCGACTCGCTCTCCGCCGCCACCGACAGGTACGCGCCGCTCGCGGCGATCCTCCGGTACGCGTCGTCGCCCAGCGAACCCCCGTGGACCAGGGTGTACGACGGCGACAGCGCGCCGGACTCGGCCAGGAACCGGATCTGTTCGTCGCCGGAGAAGCCGAACACGCCCGCGTGCGTGGTCACCGGGAGGTCCCGGTCCCGCGCGAAGCGCAGCGCCCGCCTCGCGTCCTCGGTGTCGGACACGTCCAACGCGAGCTGGAGGGTGACCAGTTGGTCCGGGTTCCCGGTGAAGCGGTCGCGGATCAGCCGGTCCACGCGGCCGTCCGTCACCCAGCTCAGGTCGGGCGCGAAGGAGTTGCCGTACGCGTACCTGGCCCGGCCCGGGACCGAGAACAGCGCGTCCACGGCCGCCTCCGCGTGCTCCGGGGTGCGGGAGTTGTGCGACCAGTCGGTGACCGTGGTGACGCCGTCGTTCACGGCCTCGACCATGCCGAGGTGGTTCGCCGCGTAGATGTCCTCCGGGCGGAAGAGAGGGCCCCACTTCGTGACCATCCACTCGAAGTAGTTGCCCAGCGTCCAGTCCGCGCCCACGCCCCGCAGCGTGGTCTGCCACATGTGGCGGTGCGTGTCGACGAAGCCGGGAACGAGGAGGCCGCCGTGCGCGTCGATCACCGTGGCGGGGGCGGAGAGGTTCTTGCCGATCGCGGCGATGCGGTTGCCCTCTATGAGGACGTCCGTGTCGGGGAGGGTGCCCCGGTCCATCGTGACGACGGTGGCGCGGCGGATGAGGAGGGGGCGGCCGGCGGGTAAGCCGGGGGCGGCGGCCTCGGCCTGCGGCGCGGCGGCGAGGGAGGTCACGCCCAGGGCGGCGGCTCCCGCGAGGGCCTCGCGGCGGGTGGTCCCTGTCCAACTGGTCATGGGTGACTCCGTACGTTGTCGAGTGGCTCGGGGGGATTCATCGGCTCACGCGCAGCGGCAGTGACTCCGGGCCGCGCATCAGCAGGCTCTGGCGGTACGTCAACTCGCCCGGTTCCACGGCCAGTTCGAGTACGGCGTAGCGGTCCAGGAGGTCGCGGAAGGCCACGCGGGCCTCCTGGCGGGCCAGCGGGGCGCCCAGGCAGTAGTGGATGCCTACGCCGAAGGAGACGTGGCGGTTGGGGGTGCGGGCGACGTCCAGGTCGTCGGGGTCGGTGAACTGGCCGGCGTCGCGGTTCGCCGAGGTGACGGCAGCCAGGACCAGTTCGCCGGCGGGGATCTCGACGCCGGAGACGGTGACCGGTTCCTTCGTGTACCGGTACGTCGAGAGGTTCACCGGGCCGTCGTACCGGAGGAACTCCTCCACGGCCGTCGGGATCAGCGCCGGGTCCGCGCGGAGGCGGTTCAGCTGGGCCGGGTGCGTGAGCAGGGCGCGCATGCCGTTCGCCACGAGGTTGACCGTCGTCTCGTGGCCCGCGCTGAGCAGGAGGAACACCATCGCGACGAGCTCCTCGCCGGAGAGGCGGTCGTCGTCGATCAGCGCGGAGAGGAGGTCGTCGCCGAGCGTCTGCCGCTTCGCGGCGATCAGGTCGGTGAGGTACGCCGTGATGTTCTCCGCCGCCGCGCTCACCGTCTCCGGCGCGCCGGTCGCGTTGTAGTCCCGGGTCCAGCCGCCGAACGCGTCCCGCTCGCCCTCCGGGAGGCCCAGGAGCTCGCACATCACCGTGATGGAGAGGGGGAACGCGTAGTCGCCGATCAGGTCGATGTCGGGACGGTCCGCGAGTCCGTCCAGGAGGGACGCGGAGAGGGCCTCGGTGCGGGGGAGGAGGGCGGTGATGCGGCCGGGGGTGAACGCCTTCGACACGAGGGCCCGCAGCCGGGTGTGGGCGGGCGGATCACTGTTCAGCATGTGCCCTGCGGTCTTCCGGCCCACCGTCCGAGGTGCCCGCCCCGCCACGGTGTTCCGCCGGAACAACTCCCCGACGGCCTCCGCGTCCTTCCCGAACCGGGGGTCGCTCAGCACCTCCCGCACATCGCCGTACCGGCTCACGACCCACACCCGCAGCCCGTCCGGGGTGACGACAGCACGCACCGGCTCCTCCCGCCGCAGCACCGCGTACGTACCGTGCGGATCGCCCCAGAACCCTGCCCCGAAACTCTCACCTAATGTGATCATGCCGTCACATTACTTACCCCTCACCCCACAAGAAAGACCGACCGGAACCCGTCACTCCGCACCGTGGCGCCTCGCCAGCTCCTCCTCCACCGCGCGTAACCGCTTCCCCCAGTCCCGGCGATTCTTGGGGCTCCCCGGGTTCCGCGCCCGCGAGGCCGCCAGCTCCCGCCGCTCCCGCAACTGCTCGGCCGTGAGGCTCGGCAGATCGGCGTACCAGTGGTCGTACATCTTCCATCGGCTCATGGCCGACAGGATGACGCCACCGGTACGCCGGGCGCGCGGGGATTACGCCGTCGCCGGCAGGACGTGGTCGCCGACCGTGTCCGTGCTCAGGCACAGGGAGCAGACGACCGCGTCGTGGGTCGCGCAGGCGGTGAGGTCGGGGCGTTCGTAGGGCTGGTGGCAGACGTGGCAGTCGTAGGTGGTGGCGGTGGGGTTGCCGTCCGGGTCGAGGAGGGGTTCGGCTATGCCGTCGTCCGTGCGGCGGAGGTAGTACTTGCCCTTCGTGACGATCGCCATCAGCGGGGTGAGGACGAAGGCCAGGACCGCCGCCGCGACCGGGGAGTACGGCTGGAGCGTGTCGCCGAGGGCGTGGAAGTACATCGCGATCGAGAGGCCCGAGGCCGCCACGAAGGCGACGACGCCCACCGGGTTCACCGCGTACAGCATGCCCCGGCGGAACTCCGGCTGGAGCGGGGAGAGCTTGAGGACGTACTTGTTGACGCCGATGTCCGTCGCGACCGTCACGACCCACGCGATCGCGCAGTTGGAGTAGAAGCCGAGGATGCTGTTGAGGAAGCTGAACATGTCGGCCTCCATCAGGATCAGCGCGAAGGAGAGGTTGACGAGGACGAACACCATGCGCCCGGGATACCGCTTGGTCACCCGCGTGAACGAGTTCGTCCAGGCCAGCGAACCGGAGTACGCGTTCGTCACATTGATCTTGATCTGGCTGATCACGACGAGGACGACGGCGAGCGGAACGACCAGCCAGGACGGCATCATCGCGTCGAACGCGCCCCGGAACTGCTGGATCGGCTCGGGCGCCGCGTCCGCCCCGACCTTCGCGATGATGTACACCGCGAGGAACACGCCGATCGCCTGCTTCAGCGCACCGAGCACCACCCACCCGGGACCGGCCATGATCACGGCCGTCCACCAGCTCCGCTTGTTCGCCTCGGTCTTGGGCGGCATGAACCGCAGGTAGTCGATCTGCTCACCGATCTGCGCGATGAGCGAGAGACACACGCCGGCCCCGAGGAGCACGGACGCCGTGTTGATGCCGCCCTCCCCGTCCGTACCGGCGTAGTTCAGGAACTTGTCGACCGTGCCGGGGTCGGTCGCGACCAGGTAGACCAGCGGCCCCACCATCAGCAGCAGCCAGATCGGCGTCGTCCACACCTGGAGCTTGCTCAGCGCCTTCATGCCGTAGATCACCAGCGGGATGACCATCAGCGTGGAGACCAGGTAGCCGAGCCACAGGGGGAGTCCGAGGCCCAGCTTCAGCCCCTGGGCCATGATCGACCCTTCGAGCGCGAAGAAGATGAACGTGAAGCTCGCGAAGATGACGCTGGTCAGCACCGAGCCGTAGTACCCGAACCCCGAGCCCCGCGTGATCAGGTCCAGGTCGATGTTGTACCGCGCGCCGTAGTACGCCAGCGGGAACCCCGTCACGAAGATGACCACGGCCGCCACGGCGATCGCCACGAGCGCGTTGCCGGTGCCGTGCGCCAGGCCGATGCCCGCGCCGATCGAGAAGTCCGCCATGTAGGCGATGCCGCCCAGCGCGGTCGTCGCCACGACCATCGGGGTCCAGCGGCGGTAGCTGCGGGGCGCGAAGCGGAGGGTGTAGTCCTCCAGGGTCTCCTTCGTGGCCTGGTCGGTGGTCGGGGCTGGGGCCGTGCGTATGTCTGTCTGCGGCTCGACGCTCACTACGTCTCCTTGCGGCGGGGAGGGGACTGTTGTCCCGCGAGACGGCTTGCGGGAGCACGGAGACGGTAGGCAGGGGGTGTTACCCCTAAATACTTCCTGTATGAAGGAGATGTTTCGGTGAGCGGGCAAAGCCCCCGGGAATCCCCGAGGGCTTCACCTCCTGGCTCAGTACAGTTCGGCCCGCACCCTCCTCGCCGCCGTCACCAGGTTCTCCAGCGACTCCCGCGTCTCCGGCCAGCCCCTCGTCTTCAGCCCGCAGTCCGGGTTCACCCACAGGCGGTCCGCCGGGATCGCCTCAAGTCCCGCCCGGAGCAACGCCGAAGCCTCCTCCGCGCTCGGTACGCGCGGCGAGTGGATGTCGTACACCCCGGGGCCCGCCTCCCTCGGATAGCCGTGCGCCGCCAGTTCCCGCGCCACCTGCATGTGCGAGCGGGCCGCCTCCAGGCTGATCACGTCCGCGTCCAGCGCGTCGATCGCCTCCACGACGTCCCCGAACTCCGCGTAGCACATGTGCGTGTGGATCTGGGTGCGGGCCCGTACGCCGGACGTCGCCAGGCGGAACGCCTCCGTCGCCCACTCCAGGTACGCCGCGTGGTCCGCCCCGCGCAGCGGCAGCGTTTCCCGCAGCGCGGGTTCGTCCACCTGGATCACCGAACTCCCCGCCGCCTCAAGGTCGTTCACCTCGTCGCGCAGGGCGAGCGCCACCTGGCGGGCCGTCTCGCCGAGCGGCTGGTCGTCCCGGACGAACGACCACGCCAGCATCGTCACCGGCCCGGTCAGCATGCCCTTGACCGGGCGGGAGGTGAGGGACTGGGCGTACGACGTCCAGCGGACCGTCATCGGGTCGGGGCGGGAGATGTCCCCGGCGAGGATCGGGGGACGGACGTACCGGGTGCCGTAGGACTGGACCCAGCCGTGCTGGGTGGCGAGGTAGCCCGTGAGCTGTTCGGCGAAGTACTGGACCATGTCGTTGCGCTCGGGTTCGCCGTGGACCAGCACGTCGATGCCGGCCTTCTCCTGGAAGGCGATCACCTCCCGGATCTCGGCGCGGATGCGGTCCTCGTAGCCGTCGAGGCCGATCCGACCCGCCCGCAAGTCCGCGCGGGCGGCCCGGAGTTCACCGGTCTGCGGGAACGAACCGATCGTGGTCGTCGGCAGCGTGGGCAGCCCGAGATGCGCGCGCTGCGCCAAGGCCCGCTCGGCGTACGGCTGTTCGCGGCGGGTGTCGGCCGGGGTGACCGCCGCCGCGCGGGCGCGCACCTCCGGGTCACGGGTGATCGGCGAGCCCGCGCGGGACGCCAGGTCGGCGTGGTTGGCGGCGAGTTCGGCGGCGATGGCGCCGGTGCCCCGGGACAGGCCGCGGGCCAGCGTGACGACCTCGGCGGTCTTCTGCCGGGCGAAGGCCAGCCAGCGCAGGATCTGCGGGTCGGTGTCGCGTTCGAGGCCGGTGTCGAGGGGGACGTGCAGGAGGGAGCAGGAGGCGGCGACGTCGACGCGGCCGGCGAGCCCGAGGAGGGTGCCCAGCAGGGTCAGCGACTTCGCGAGGTCGTTCACCCAGACGTTGCGGCCGTCGACCACCCCCGCGACGAGCCGCTTGCCGGGCAGCCCGCCCACGGACGCGAGGTCCTCCAGCGTGCCGGGCCGCGTGAAGTCGAGGGCGAGCCCCTCGACGGGCGCCTCGGCCAGCACCGGCAGGGCCTCGCCGGGCCGGTCGAAGTAGGTCGCGACCAGCAGCTCGGGACGGTCGCCGAGCGTGCCGAGGTCCCGGTACGCGCGGGCGGCGGCGTTCAGTTCGGCCGGGGTGCGGTCCTGGACGAGGGCGGGCTCGTCGAGCTGCACCCACCGGGCACCGGCCGCGCGCAGCTCGGCGAGGATCTCGGCGTACACCGGCAGGAGCCGGTCGAGGAGGGTGAGCGGCTCGAAGGCGGGGTCGACGCCGGGGGCGGGCTTGGCCAGCAGCAGGTAGGTGACCGGGCCGACGAGGACCGGGCGCGCCGTGAGGCCGAGGGCGAGGGCCTCCCGCAACTCGGCGAGCTGCCGGTCGGGTTCGGCGCGGAAGACCGTGTCCGGGCCCAACTCGGGCACCAGGTAGTGGTAGTTGGTGTCGAACCACTTGGTCATCTCCAGCGGCGGCGCGTCCTGCGTGCCGCGCGCCATGGCGAAGTAGCGGTCCAACGGGTCGGCGATTCCCGCGTGGCGTACGGGGATCGCGCCGACCATGACGCTGGTGTCGAGGACGTGGTCGTACAGCGAGAAGTCGCCGGTCGGCACCTCGTCGACGCCGGCGGCGGCGAGGCGGCGCCAGGTCGCGGCGCGCAGGTCGGCGGCGGTCGAGCGGAGTTCGGCCGCGGTGACGCGGCCCTTCCAGTAGCCCTCGACGGCCTTCTTCAGTTCCCGGTGCTCGCCCTGCCGGGGGTAGCCGTACAGGGTTGCCGCGGCTGCGGACTTCGTGGTCACGGAGATCTCCTTCACGAGACGATTCCCTGAGGTCCCGGCGACGGGACGAGGGCGTGAAGGGGCGGACGGCACGAAGCCGCCTGTGCGCCGACCCACCCGCGAGGTCACCGGAACTCCGTACGCGAACAGCTCGCGCACGGGCAGTCGGCAGGTCTTCGGACTCGCGAGCACGCCTCGTCCGAGGACGAGGCACCTACTGGCCGTCGCTTCCCAGGCCCCATGGGCCCAGTGCGTATGACGGCGGTCGTTCCCGCTCACCGCTGCGGGGCAGTCCCGGATTCCCACCGGGTTCCCTCTTGCGACGCGGCCCGTCTGGCTGACGGGGCGAACCGGCTGCGCTGATCAGCTTACGGGGCGAAGTCGCCGTACGGGCAAGCGTTTCGGGATGCGGAAGCGGCTCGGCCTTCAAACATCGGCCTGTGACGCCGGTCTCACTATCGAAACGGTTGAGTTTCGCTAGCGAGGTGTGTAGCGTTCCTGGAGTACGAAACCGTTTCGTTCGCGAGACGCCCGATCATCTCATCGGAGCAGGCCCCTTATGTCACAGACCACCGCGACGCCGGACACGACGTCACTCACCAAGACAGCCGAGGAACCCGCGTCCCGTCACCGCTGGTGGGTCCTCGCGATGATCGGCATAGCCCAGCTGATGGTCACCCTGGACGCGACGATCGTGAACATCGCGATGCCGTCCGCCCAGGCCGACCTCGGGTTCTCCGACGGCGACCGGACCTGGATCGTCACCGCCTACTCCCTCGCCTTCGGCAGCCTCCTGCTCCTCGGCGGCCGGATCGCGGACCTCTTCGGCCGCAAGGTCGCCTTCCTGATCGGCGTCGGCGGCTTCGCGGCGGCCTCCGCGCTGGCCGGTGCCGCCACGAACTTCGAGGTCCTCGTCGTAGGCCGCACCCTCCAGGGCCTGTTCGGCGCGCTCCTCGCACCGGCCGCGCTCTCCCTGCTGACCACGACGTTCACCGACGCCAAGGAGCGCGCCCGCGCCTTCGGCATCTACGGCGCCATCGCCGGCTCCGGCGCGGCCGTCGGCCTGCTGCTCGGCGGGGTCCTCACCGAGTACCTCGACTGGCGCTGGACCCTCTACGTCAACCTCGCCCTCGCCGTGATCCCGCTGGTCGGCGGCTGGATCCTGCTCAAGCGCACGGCCCGCGAACCCGGCGCGAAACTCGACATCCCCGGCACCGTCCTCGTCACCACCGGACTCTTCGCCGTCGTCTACGGCTTCTCGATGGCCGAGTCCCACGACTGGTCCTCCCCGCGCTCCTGGGGCTTCCTGACCATCGGCACCATCCTGCTCGCCGCGTTCACCTGGTGGCAGACCAAGGCGTCCCACCCGCTGCTCCCGCTGCGCGTCCTGCTCGACCGCGACCGCGGCGCCTCCTTCGCCGTGATGCTGATCTCCAGCGCCGGGATGTTCGGCGTCTTCCTCTTCCTGACCTACTACCTCCAGCTCAGCCTCGGCTTCTCCGCCGTCAAGACCGGGCTCGCGTTCCTGCCGATGGTCGGCGCCCTGATGGTCGCGGCCACCGTCGCGACGAGCTTCCTCGTCCCGCGGATCGGCCCGAAGGTGATCGTCCCGCTCGGCATGGGCCTCGGCGCGCTCGGCCTGGTCTGGATGACGGGCCTGGACCTCGACAGCACGTACGCCACCCACGTCATGCCGCCGCTGATCCTCACCGGCCTCGGCATCGGCCTGGTCATGGCGCCCGCGATGTCCCTCGCCACCAGCGGCGTCGCCGCGCACGACGCCGGGGTCGCCTCGGCCGCCGTCAACACGATGCAGCAGATCGGCGGCTCCATCGGCACCGCCCTGCTCAACACGCTCGCCGCGAGCGCCGCGACCAACTACCTGGACGGCAGGAACGCGGCCGACAAGCTCGTCCAGGCGCACGCCGCGCTGGAGTCGTACTCCACCGCGTACTGGTGGTCGGCCGGGTTCTTCGCGGTCGGCGCCGTCCTCACCCTGCTGCTCTACCGCAGCGGCGTTCCGAAGGCCGACGAGAACGCGGCTCCCACGGTCCACATGTGAGCGGCATGTGGTGACCGCGCCCTGAGCGGAGGGGCGCGGGTGACGGGCCCGGTGTCTGGGGAGACACCGGGCCCGTTCGCGTGTGCGCGGGTTTCGTCTGCGCAGGTGAGAGGCAGGCAAGAGCCTCCGCCTTTATTTGCGTCTGGACGCAAGAAGGTGCAGACTCACCCTGTCGGACCCGCCACGGGTGCAGTCATGTCGCGGAACGGAGGCGGCCATGGGCGCAGAACCTCCCAGTCCGAGCCGCCCCCAGGGCGCTCGCTGAAACCCCCTTCTCTTCTTCACTCCCCACACTCCCCGTGCTCCCCGGGTGACCCCGCCCCGCCGTCGGCGCGCCGCCGCCGGCCGGGCCGCCTCGCCGTGCGCAGAGTGTGGGCGGAGGCTCCGTGATGCTGATCCGTGCTGTCAAACGACCCCTGCTCTCCCGCTTCTCCTGGGTGGACGCGGCCGTCGCCGCCGCCGTCCTCGTGCTGCTCTACACCGTCCTGCGCGTCGGCCAGGGCACCACCGTCGCCTTCAACACCCACACCGACCTGCACGTCGACACCGACCCCCTGCGCCTCCCCTACGACGCGGCCCGCTCCCTGCTGCGGATGTTCGCCGCGCTGGCCGCCTCGGTCGTCTTCACGTTCGTCTACGCCTACGCGGCGGCCAAGAGCCGCAGGCTGGAACGCGTCCTGATCCCGGCGCTCGACATCCTCCAGTCGGTTCCCGTCCTCGGCTTCCTGACCGTCGCCGTGACCGGGTTCATCGCCCTGTTCCCCGGCTCGATGCTCGGCCTGGAGTTCGCGTCGATCTTCGCGATCTTCACCTCGCAGGCATGGAACATGACGTTCGGCTTCTACTCCTCCCTGACCTCCCTCCCGCGCGAACTCGACGAGCTGTCACGGTCGTTCGGGTTCACCCGCTGGATGCGGTTCTGGAAGGTCGAACTCCCCTCCGGGATGATCGGCCTCGTCTGGAACGGCATGATGAGCTTCGGCGGCGGCTGGTTCTTCCTCGTCGCGTCCGAGGCGATCAGCGTGAACAACAAGCAGTACGCGCTGCCCGGCATCGGCTCCTACGCGGGCGCCGCCATCGCCGACGGCGACCTCGGCAAGGTCGGCTGGGCCATCCTCGCCATGGCCGTCATGGTCATCGGCGTTAACTTCCTCTTCTGGCGCCCCCTCACGGCCTGGGCCGAACGCTTCAAGAACGAGCAGTCCGAAGCGGGCGAGGTGCAGAAGTCCGTCGTCCTCGACCTGCTGCGCCGCTCCCACTGGCCCCGGCTCCTCGGCAAGGCGCTGCGCCCCGTGGGGCACGCGCTGAGCAGGGCGGGGCGGGTGTTCGGCCGCGACGACCAGCGGCTGACCGTCGACCGCGCACGGCAGCGCACCGGCGACGTCGTCTTCACCGTCGTCGCGGGCGGGCTGATCCTCTGGGGGCTCGCCGACCTCGGCCGCTATCTGTACGACCGCACCGGCCTCGGCGTCTTCGGGGAGCCGCTGCTCCTCGGGCTCGCGACGTTCGTCCGCGTGATCGTGCTGGTCGCGCTCGCCACCGTCGTCTGGGTGCCGGTCGGCGTGAAGATCGGGTTCTCGCCCCGGCTGACGCGGATCGCCCAGCCCATAGTGCAGGTGCTGGCCTCCTTCCCGGCCAACTTCCTCTTCCCGCTCGCCGTCTGGTTCTTCCTGAAGACCGGGCTGTCCATCAACATCGGCGGCACGCTCCTCATGGCGCTCGGCGCGCAGTGGTACATCCTCTTCAACACCATCGCCGGGGCCATGGCCATCCCGACGGACCTGCGCGAAGCCATGGACGACCTGGGCGTCGTCGGCTGGCAGCGCTGGAAGCGGCTGATCCTGCCGGGGATCTTCCCCGCGTTCGTCACCGGCGGCATCACCGCGTCCGGCGGCGCCTGGAACGCCTCCATCGTCTCCGAGGTCGTCACCTTCGGCGGCACGACCCTGACGGCGACCGGACTCGGCGCGTACATCGCGCAGGCCACCGCCAAGGGCGACAACCCGCACCTGCTGGCCGGGGTCGCGGTGATGAGCCTGTACGTCGTGCTGCTGAACCGGGTGCTGTGGCGGCGGCTGTACCGGCTGGCGGAGAAGCGCTACTCGCTGTGATCCCTCGGCGCCGCCCGAACGAGGCCGGGCGCCCTCTGAACTTCCTTGTCCCACGCGTGTTCTGGAGTACCACCATGACGACTCTCAACAACGACCTCCTCCTCGAAACCGTCGGTCTCACCAAGTCCTACGCCGGCGCCGACGGCGAACTCCCCGTCCTGTCCGGCATCGACCTCCAGGTCCGTTCCGGTGAAGTCGTCGCGCTGCTCGGCAAGTCGGGGTCCGGCAAGTCGACGCTGCTGCGCTGCCTCGCCGGGCTCGTCCCGGCCTCCTCCGGCACCGTCACCTACAAGGGGACGCCGCTGACCGGGGCCAACCCCGGTACCGCGATGGTGTTCCAGACGTTCGCGCTGCTGCCGTGGCTCACGGTCCAGCAGAACGTCGAACTGGGCCTGGAGGCCAAGGGGATCGGCGCGGTCGAGCGCGCCGAGGCCGCCCGGCAGGCCATCGAGCTGATCGGCCTCGACGGCTTCGAGTCCGCGTACCCCAAGGAACTGTCCGGCGGGATGCGCCAACGCGTCGGTTTCGCGCGGGCGTTGGTCGTCGAGCCCGACGTCCTGATGATGGACGAGCCGTTCTCCGCGCTGGACGTCCTCACCGCCGAGAACCTGCGCGGCGAGCTGATGGAGCTGTGGGAGTCGGGGCGGTTCCCGACCCGGGCGATCGTCCTCGTCACCCACAACATCGAGGAGGCCGTGCTGATGGCGGACCGGATCGTCGTCCTCGGCGCCCGGCCGTACGGCACGATCCGCGAGGTCTTCGAGGTCGGCATGGACCGGCCCCGCGACCGGGACTCGGCGGCGTTCGAGGACATCGTCGACCGGGTGTACCGCACGATGACCGGCCGCCAGAAGGAGGGCCGTATCCCCGGCCGCCACGAGACCCCCGAACTCGACAAGCGCACGCCCGCGAACACGCCCCTGCCCCCGGCCAGCGTCGACGGCCTCTCCGGCCTCGCGGAACTCGTCCTCAGCCGGGGCGGCGCCTGCGACCTCGCGGACCTCGCGGACGACCTCGGCCTGGAGATCGACGACCTGCTGCCCCAGGTCGACGCCCTCGACCTGCTCGGCTTCGGCACGGTCACCGGCGACGACCTGCTCCTCACCGAGGCGGGCACGGCCTTCGCGGGCGCGGACGTCCAGGAGTCGAAGCGGATCTTCGCCCAGGCCGCCGTACAGGCCCCGCTGGTGCGGCTGATCACGACCAGCCTCGGCCAGAACCCCAAGGGCACCCTGCGCGCGGGCTTCTTCCGGGACCTGCTGGCCCACCACTACACGAGCGAGCAGGTGACCCGGCAACTGGAGACGGCGACGGACTGGGGGCGGTACGCGGAGCTGTACGCGTACGACGCCGAGCCGCAGGAGTACCGGGCGGAGGAGGCCGGGGCGCGGTAGGTACGGTGCGGGCATGTCGAGAAGCGAGCGGCTCGCGGAGCAGCTGGACTGGTACTGGCGGACGAACCTGCGGCCACGGCTGGAGGGGCTCAGCGACGACGAGTACTTCTGGGAGCCGGTGGGCGACTGCTGGAACGTCCGGCCGGGCGCGGGGAGGTGGACACCGGACTTCGCGTCCCCCGCCCCGGTCCCGGCCCCGGTGACCACCATCGCCTGGCGGCTGGCGCACATCGTCGTCTCGTGCCTGGGGTACCGGGTCGGCTGGTACTTCGGCGGGCCGTCCGTCGACTCCGAGACGTTCGCGTACGCGGGGAGCGCCGACGAGGCGCTGAAGCAGCTCGACGAGATGTACGCGAGGTGGGACGCGGGGGTGCGCGGGCTCTCGGACGCCGAGCTGGACGGCCTGCCTCCGGTGGGGCCCGAGGGCCATCCCCTCGAGAACAGGGTTCTGCACGTCAACCGGGAGCTGATCCATCACGGCGCCGAGATCGCCCTGCTGCGGGACCTGTACCTGCGGCAGGGGTGAGCCCTGCCGCGTACGCGAGGTCAGTGCGCGGCGGCCGGGCGCCCGGCGCGGACCTTCTCGCCGGCCCGCGCCCGCTCCGGCGCCGTACGCGCGACCTCCCCGGCGGCCTCCGTACCCGCGTCCTGCGCGCCCGCCTCGTCGGCCGCCAGGACCGCGCCCTCCAGCAGCGCCCGGACCCGGGGGCCGGCGGCGCGGTAGAAGATGCGCGTGCCCTCGCGGCGCGAGTCGACGAGCCCGGCGCCGCGCAGCCGGGCCAGGTGCTGGGACGTCGCCGCGACATGCGCGCCGATGATCTCCGCGAGCTTGCTGACCGGGAGTTCGCGGTCCGTGAGTGCCCACAGCAGGCGGTAGCGGGACGGGTCGGCGACCGCTTTGAGGACGGCGACCGCCTGGTCCGCCTGGTCCTCGTCCCAGGGCCCTACTTGCGCTTCCATGCAAGTAGGGTACCGGGCGGTCAGGCGTCCTCGCGGGTCTCCGGCGGCCCGTCGGGCGTCGGGGCGGGCGGGCCCAGCAGCACGGCCTTGGCCACGGCCGGCGCGAACAGGGCCGTGACCGGCGCGGACAGGGTCAGCACGGACCGGAACGCGGCCCCCACGACGGGGTCGCCGGGGGACCGCTCGGTGACCCGGCGCAGATACCAGCCCGCGACCCGGTCGGCCGGCTTGGTGGCGACGGCCGTCCCGGTCGCCCCCGGCATCTGCCGGTCCGCCCCGGCGGAGATGTCCCACGCCTGCCGCGACGCGGCGAGCAGCACCTGCTGCACGCGCCGCGTGGTCGGCGTACGGCGCCGGTCGGCGAGCGCGTCACGCAGGGCGACCGCGCTCATCGCGGCGATGGCCATGCCCTGGCCGTAGATCGGGTTGAACGTGCACAGCGCGTCCCCGGTCGCGAGGAACCCGGCGGGCGTGCCCGGCAGGTCGTAGCGGCGCCGGATGTTCGACGTGCGCCGGAACCCGAACGGCGCGGTCAGCGGCTCGGCCTCCTCGATCCACCGGTCCAGCAGCGGATGCCCCAGCCGCTTGAGGTACGCCTCGAACGCCGCCTCGTCCGTGGGCGGTTCGTCCCCGCGCAGCCCCGACACGATCACCAGATGCGTACCGTCCTCCAACGGCAACGCGCCCCCGGCGTGGACCTGTTCGGGGTTCGGGTACACGTAGTACCCGAGGGTCCCGCCGTCGTCGAGGACGGTACCCCCCTTGCCCCGGTAGATCCGGGACGCGTACGCGAGCCCGGTGTCGATGGTCTCCTCCGGTACGGCGCCGGCGCCGATCCCCGCGAGCCACTGCCCCGCCCTGGTCCCGCCGCCGGACGCGTCGACGACCAAGTCGGCCTCGATGTCCCGCTGTTCGGCCCCGGCGCCGTCGGCGCGGTCCCGCACCCGCACGCCCCGCACCCGCGAGGCGTCCCCGAGCAGCCCGACGACCTCGGTGCCCTCCAGCACGGTGATCAGCGGATCGGCGAGCACCCGCCGTCGCACGATCTCCTCCAACTGCCCCCGGGAACCCGAGTAGATGTGCGTCGTCGCGGGGAACCGGCGGAACCAGCGCCCGTGCTGCCACAGCGCCATGTCCTCCGGCATCCCCACCCAGGGCGCCCCCGCCGCCCTCAACTCCTCCAGGAATCCCGGCAACAGCGACTCCATCGCCGTCTGCCCGCCTTGCAGCAGCACGTGCGGGTGCCGCCCCTGCGGTACGCCCGGCCGCGCCCCGCCCTCCTGCGGGAACCGGTCCCGCTCGACGACGGTCACCCGCTCGGCATGCCCGGCGAGAACCCGCGCCGCGAGCAGCCCCGCGAGGCTCCCACCCACGACCACCGCGTGCCGCCGCCCCGTCCCTGCCGCAGAGTTCACTGATCAGCTCCCTGGTTGTCACGTCGTGCGAAGAGCCAAGTATCCCGCTTTGCGCCGGGGGACGCGCCGAAGTCCGGGATGTCGAACGGCCTGTCTCTCCGGGGGTGTTGAACACGCGTGCGGCTGTCGCGGTCAGCCCCACGTCAGGGCGTGGCGCAGGGTGTCGTCGGTGAAGCCGATGAAGAAACCCAGCGTGGTGCGGGTGGCGCCGTGGGCCTTCTCCGTCTCGTGGTAGTAGGCCGGATTGATGAGGTAGACGTCCCGGGTGCGGGGCCGGAAGACGTGCCGGGGCGCGGTGGCGACGACCTCGCCGCGGTAGCCCGGTCCGTCGGGGAGCTTCCACCGCTCGTCGGACGGTTCCCACGGTTTGCGGTAGGTGACCAACTCGCCGCCCCAGTCGCACTCCTGGAGGCTGACGACGCAGCTGAGCGTCGCGTCGTGGGGGAGGCGGTCGTGGTGGAGGGGGTCGCGTGCGCCGTCGGAGTGCAGGCGGAGTACGGCCTCGCCGTAGAGGCCGCTCGCCGGTTCCAGGGCGGTGAGTCCGAACGTCCGGCGCAGGGCGGCGCGGACGCGGGAGGGCAGATCCTCGACAGCGCGGTCTGTCATCGAGCCGGGGTCCAGCAGGCCGCGCAGGCAGACGACGGCGACCCGGCCCGTGGCGAGCCAGCGGAGCGGTTCGTGTCCCAGGACGGTGCCGCCGGACACGTCGTAGGTGGCGCCGTTCCAGGTGGCCTCGGACTGCACGGTGGCTCAATCGCGGTGCGCGGCGATTTCCGCGGCCCGGAATCCGGCCGCGGTGGCGTCGAGAGCGGTCTCGATGTCGTCGTGGGTCATGGCGGCATTGACGTACCAATGGTGATTGGGGTGAAACAACACTCCACGGCGTGTGGTTTCTGTGTAGAAAGCGTCCTGGACCTTTCGGCGAGTGGCGTCATCGGTGTAGCGGAAACGCATGAAGGGCATTTGCGGTACGCCCAGGACATGGGCGTCGAGTCCGGACCGGTCGATCTGTTCGGCCAGACCGCGCTGGAGGGCGGCGCCCAGTTCCTCGATGTGTTTCAGCGCGTCGGAATCGCGGAGCTGGGTGATGGTCGCGACGGCGCCGGCCATTTCCGCGCCGTTCACGTGGAAGGTCGACCCGATGTGCACGTCGCCGACCGTCCGCATGACCTCCTCGCGGCCCACCACCGCCGAAATCGGATAACCGTTGGCCATTGCCTTGCTGAAGGTGACGATGTCCGCCTGGACGTCGTACCGCTCCTGCGCGCCGCCCAGCGCGACCCGGAAACCGGAGCGCATCTCGTCGAGCACGAACAACGCGCCGTGCTCCCGCGCCAGTTCGGCGGCGGCGGTCAGGAAGCCGTCGGCGGGGGGCTCCTCCTCGAACGGCATCATCAGCAGACAGGCGACCTCCCCCGGATGGCGGCGGAACTCCTGCTCCAGGCTGGCCAGATCGTTGTACCGGAACGTGCTGACCGTCTGCTGGGCGGTCTCGGGAACACCGGCCGGGCGGCCCGCGCACCAGTCGTGCCAGCCGTTGTACCCCCAGCGGATCACCCGCTCGCGGCCGGTGTACGCGCGGCTCAGCCGCACCGCCGCGCTCGTCGCGTCCGAGCCGCTCTTCAGCAGGAACACCCGGTCGCCGTTCGGGACCACCGAGATCAGCAACTCGGCGAGTTCCACCTGGACTTTCTTACGGAGAGTTATCGCGAACCCGTCGCGGATCTCCCGGACGACCGCCTCGGACACCACCGGGTCGGCGTGCCCGAGGATGATGGTGCCGTAGGCCAGAATGAAATCCACATACCGGTTCCCGTCGACGTCCCACACATACGCGCCGGACGCCCGCTCTCCGTACAGCGGATATTCGCCGTCCACCAGGCGGTCGCGGTCCAGCACATAGCCGGAGTACGCCTGGGTGGCATCGACACGTACCGCCCTTTCGAGCAGTCGGCGGGATTCGCTCAACTCCAGGGGCGGGGTTCGCTCGGCCATCGGAACTCCTCGGCAGGGAATGGTTCGCAGGGGGGTGACAATTCCTCGCTCTTGGTGAAAGCTTTACGCGCCGCCTGCCGCTGTCACACACCCTCGAAGTGAATCAGCCATTTCTTGGCGGGAACCCGCCCCAGCGGTCGGCGGGGTTTTCCGGCGTACCTACGATCGGCTTTGGCGCACCGGGCCGGGACGGAGTTGACGATGACGGACACCCAGCCGGAGCGGGCCGGCCGCCGGGACCCCGGGATCGTCGCCGTGCTCGGCGCGTTCGTCCTCAACGGCGCGCTGCTCGGCTCCTGGGCCCCGCGCGTGCCCGCGCTCGCGGAGCAGATCGGCGCGCAGGAGGGCGCGCTGGGGCTGTCCCTCCTCGGCGCCAGCGTGGGCATGATCGCCGCGTCGCTGCTCGCCGGGCGGCTCTGCGCCGCGTTCGGCGCCCGCGTCGTCATGACGGCGTCCGGCGTCGCCGGGTCCGCGATGCTCCCCGCCCTGGGACTCGCGGGATCGCCCGCCGCGCTCGGCCTCCTCCTCATCGCGCTCGGCGCCATGGTCGGCGTGATGGACGTCGCGATGAACGTGGCCGGAGTGACCGCGACCCGGCGGACCGGCCGCTCGATCATGCCGCTGTTCCACGCCGCCTTCAGCCTCGGCACCCTCGCCGGTTCCGTCGGCGCCGCCGTCGCCGCCGGACAAGGAGTGGCACCGGTACGCCACTTCGCGATCGTCGCGGTCGTCTGCGGCGGCGTCACCCTCGCCATCGCCCGCTGGATCCCCGTCGAGGAACTGCTGAAGGTCCCCGTGCGCGACGGCCGCGCCGGCAAGGCCCCCTTCCGCCGGCCGGCCCTGTGGCTGCTCGGCGCCGTGGCCCTGTGCGCCTCCATCGCCGAAGGCGCCACCGCCGACTGGTCGGCGCTCTTCGGTGTCCAGGAGCGCGGCCTCAGCGAGGCCACCGGCGCCCTCATCTACTCGTGCTTCTCCGTCACCATGGCCTGCACCCGCCTGTGCGGCGAGACCATCCAACGCCGCTGGGGAGCACCCCGCATGCTCATTGGGGGCTCGGTCATCGGCGGCCTCGGCCTCACCACCGCCGTCCTCGCCCCGTCCCCCGCCCTCACCTTCACGGGCTTCGCCATCGCCGGCATCGGCCTCGCCTACGCGTCCCCCGTCGTCATGGAGCTCAGCGGCGCAGCCGGCCGCCGCCCCGACGGAGGCGGCGGCGAACGCGAGGTCGCCTTCGCGACGACCATCGCCTACAGCGGCTTCCTCCTCGGCCCTCCGATGGTCGGCGGGATCGCAGAGTTCACGAGCCTGCCGGTCGCACTCGGTGCGGTAGCGGCACTCGTCCTGCTGATCGGGCCGCTGACGGTGGCGGCGGGTGCCTTCCGACGCCGGGAGCTGTCGGCGTCCGGGGAACGGGCGGCAACCCTTGTTCCGGCCCAGGACCAGGGCGCGAAATGAACTGAACCCGCCGCCACGGTGACGTGGGGTGCAGGGCGCGCAAGGTTAGCCAGCCCCTGGCCAGCTCGCGGTGCCTGACCTACAGACGCCAGGAGTGCCCCGTCCCGCCATGCTGCCGCCTCCCACCGGCGATACTGGGTGCATGGAAGCGACGAACACCGCCCCCCGCGCCGAGGTGCTGCGGGATCGCTACCGCAGTCGGCTGCCCGAGGACCTGCGGGAGCTGGCCGGCCCTGTGGAAGGCACCGTCGACCTGCCGCTGCACATCGCCTGGTCCGGGCGGACGAGCTACAGTCTGGACCGCCCGAAGTCCTGTATGACGCTCTACCGGACTGTCCTCGCGGAGGGCCTGCGCGAGGATGTGGCGGCATTTCTGCACCACCGGCTGCTGGCCGAGCAGTGGCCCGTCCTGCGCCGTCTGGTCAGCCCCTACATCCGTGAGGTCTGGGAGGACGCCTTCCCCGAGCTGCCCCGCACCGGCCCGGCCGACGCGACTGCCGCGTGAAGCTCACGCCGCTCCACGAGCGTCTCCTCGCCGACATCCTCGACCTCGGCTCCCCCTACCCTCTGGTTCTCACCGGCGGGTACGCCGTGCAGGCCCACGGCCTGGTCGAACGCTTCAGCCGTGACCTCGACGTCGCCACCGAGAACCCCGCCCCGATGGACGAGATCGTCGCCTTTCTCACAGCCGGCCTCGCCGCGCGCGGCTGGCAGACC
>NZ_LIRL01000197.1 GCF_001419795.1 Streptomyces niveiscabiei | reverse complement strand
AGATGTGAAGAAGAGACAGGCCCTGAACTCCTCCGCCGCTCCCGGGATCACGATCGACCTGTCCCCCGCCGTCTCCAGCAGCGCCCGCAACCCCTCCACCAGCCCGGCCCGGACCCTCGGCGGTACCCCCTCGACCAGTTTCTCGACCTCGCGGCGGCGGTGGTCCAGCACCTGCCGCACGAGGTCCTCGCCGCGTCCGGTGAGGCGGAGGACGACCTCGCGGCGGCTGACCTCGCTGGCGCGGCGGTCGACGAGCCCCGCCTGTTCCAGCCGCATCACGGACCGCAGGGCGGTGGAGGAGTTCACGCCCAACACCTCGGCCAGCACGGCCAGTTTGACGGGACCGCACCCCTCCAGCGCGACCAGCGTCCGCAGTTGGGCCAGCGACAGGGACTCGTCGACCTCGGCGAGCGCCCGTGCCGAGATCCCCATGACCAGCCGGGACGCGGCCATCACGACGGACACGACGTCGCCGGACTCCACACCGGGCGCCACCGGGGAGTCATCCACGGTTCCTCACCGCCCACCGCAGCGCGCCCCGCACCCGCGGATATCTCGCCGGCGCGTTCTCGTCCATGCGCTCTCCACCCCTCGTTCCCCGACGGGACGTCCCTCACCGCAGCATCCACATCAGGGGCGCGGGCGCACAAGTCCGAGGAAGTGACAGCGCGGGCCAGGGCCGAGCCCGCCGACCGGGTCACGCTCGCGGGAAACGCCGGGCCGCGCTTCCACCGTAGGGGCAACTCCCCTTCGACACCTGCATGTTGACGTCCCGTCAGACCACGCTCACCGACGCCAGCCGGTGTACGTCCCGTGCCGTGCCGGTCACCCCCGACAGGAACCCCTGGGCCCGGGGCGACGCGTTGGTCGTCAGCCACTCGGGGTCGATGTCGCAGACGGTGACGCGGACGCCCGTGCCGACGAGGGCAATCGGCAGGGTGTGCACGACAGTTGAGGGGAAGCTCAGGATCGTACGGCCGATCGGGCCGCGCCGGGCGATGAGTTCGAGGGGGAGTTCGGGGCGGACGATCTCCAGGCCGGACTCGGTCTGGAGGCGGTGGAGCTTCTCCGTGGACTCCCGGCGGTGGGCGAAGTAACGGGTCACGCCGTGGGTCCTGGCCAGGTTCTGGACGGCTTCCAGATACCGCTCCTCGTCCACGACTCCCGTCTCCACGAGGGACGTTCCGACCATGTCGGCGCCCTTGGTGACGGTCGGCGGCCCGAAGCGGGCGCGGGTCCACGCGAACGCGTTCTCCGTGATCCGCACGCCCTCGGGCGCGTCCTCGATGGGCATCGCCGAGAACACCTCGACGCGCCGCCGCGCGGAGGGGGTGAGGCGGCGCCGGGCGGAGGAGGACACCGGCGCGAAGACGAGGTCACGCGGACCGGGCCGGCCTCCCTTGCGGTGCCACCGCACGAGCCGTTCCCCCCGGGCGAGTTGCCCGACGAACTCCATCGTGGCGGTGCCGTCGTCGACAACGACGAGTTCGGGAGCCTTGGTGATGGTCAGCAGCAACTGCACGTACCGGGAGAAGGGATCCCCCATGACGACCCGCCGCGCCCTGCGCAACAGCCGCGACAACCCCCCAACGGTCCGGAAGGGAGCGGCAGTTCCCCCACGCGCCTCCTCCCACCGCACCACATGCCCTTCCTCCCGGGCGAGTTCGGCCATCCGCCTCAACTGCCCCCGGGTCATGGGGTCGTTGGGCGCAAGCACAACGAGCACGAGCCCGTCCTCGACACCCTCCGCCACGCCGGACGACTCCGCGCCCGCCCCCGGCACCCCATCGGTGCCGGAAGCGGGGCCCGCGTATGACGGTTCGCCCTGCCCCGCGCCCGGGCCACGGGCGTGCGCCCACTCCAGGACGTTGAGCAGCTGCACCGGGCTCTCGACGAACGCGAGAGTCGTGGGCGTGTCGGCGCGCGGGGTCATCCTCGTACGGCCAATCCGTCGTAAGGCGTAGCGGGGCACAGGGGTCAGACGGTGAGGGGCTCGCCCGCGGCGTCCGCGATCTCGGCCTCGGCGATGACGCCGGTGACGCGGCGGAGCTTCTTCATGGGGCCGAGCTCGGAGTCGTAGACCTTCTTGACGCCGTCGCCGAGGGACTCCTCGATGGTGCGGATGTCGCGGACGAGGCGCGTGAGGCCGCCGGGCTCGACGGAGGCGGCCTGGTCGGAGCCCCACATCGCGCGGTCGAGGGTGATGTGGCGCTCGACGAAGGTCGCGCCGAGGGCGACGGCGGCCAGCGTGGTCTGGAGGCCCGTCTCGTGGCCGGAGTAGCCGATCGGGACGTTGGGGTACTCGGCCTGGAGGGTGTTGATGACGCGCAGGTTCAGCTCCTCCGCCTTCGCCGGGTAGGTCGAAGTGGCGTGGCAGAGAAGGATGTTGTCCGAGCCGAGGACCTCCACCGCGTGGCGGATCTGCTTCGGGGTGGACATGCCGGTGGAGAGGATGACCGTACGGCCGGTGGAGCGCAGGGCGCGCAGCAGCTCGTCGTCCGTCAGCGAGGCGCTCGCGACCTTGTGGGCGGGGACGTCGAACTTCTCCAGGAAGGCGACGGCCTCGGTGTCCCACGGGGACGCGAACCAGGCGATCCCCTTCTCCTTGCAGTAGTCGTCGATCTTGCGGTACTCGTCCTCGCCGAACTCGACACGGTGGCGGTAGTCGATGTACGTCATCCGGCCCCAGGGGGTGTCCCGCTCGATGTCCCACTGGTCGCGCGGCGTGCAGATCTCGGGCGTGCGCTTCTGGAACTTGACGGCGTCGCAGCCGGCTTCGGCGGCGGCGTCGATCAGCTTGAACGCGTTGTCGAGCTCACCGTTGTGGTTGATGCCGATCTCGCCGCAGATGTAGACGGGGCGGCCGGGGCCGGCCTCGCGCGAACCGAAGTGGCGGATACGGGAGTTGGTGCTCATGGCGGGGTGTTTCCTTACTGGGTGAGGGTGTCGAGCGAGGGTCCGAGGAGCCAGCCGGCGATCTCGCGGATCGCTCCGTCGCCGCCGGCTGTGGCGGTGACCGCGCGGGCGGCGCCCCGGACGACGTCGTGGGCGCTGGCGACAGCCACCGGCCAGCCGACGAGGGCGAAGCAGGGAAGGTCGTTGACGTCGTTGCCGGCGTAGAGGACGCGCTCGGGCGAGATGCCCTGTTCCTCGCACCACTGCTTGAGCGCGAGGTCCTTGCGGTCGATGCCGTGCAGGACGGGGATCTTGAGCTTGCGGGCGCGGGCGGCGACCACGGGGTTCTGTTCGGTGGAGAGGATGAGCAGCTTCTTGCCGCTGCGGCGCAGGGCGGCGATGCCGAGTCCGTCGCCCCGGTGCACGGAGACGAACTCCCGGCCGTCCTGGTCGATCATGACCCGGTCGTCGGTCTGCGTCCCGTCGAAGTCGATGACGACGGCGTCGACTTCGACGCCGGTCGGCAGCCCGCCGGCCCGCTCGGAGTCGAAGAGGGGCGCCAACGCCCGTGCGCGCGCGAGGTCGTGGGGGTCGTCGATCTCCAACACCCGTGCGGGGTCGGTGCGGACGAGTTCGGTACGGCCGAAGAAGCGGTGGTTGTGCGTACGGAACCCGGCGGCGTCCATCGCGTACGCGGCGCCGGTCTCCAGGAAGTCCTGCGGCCGGTCCTGGCGGCGGGGCCGGTACGCCTTGTCGTGGTTGACGCCCTGCCCGCCCTCGGTCTCCTCGCGCCACACGAACCCGTGGAACGCGGCGACCGTCACGGCGGTGTCGGCGCCCTTCTCGACGACGGCCGCGGCGACCCCCTCGACGTCCTCGCGGATCACGAACGGGCTGGTGCACTGCACGAGCAGGACGACGTCCACGGGCGCGCCGTGCGCCGCCTCGTGCGCGTCCATCGCGTGCAGGACGGCCGCCTCGGAGGTCGCGGTGTCTCCGGCGATGACGGCGGGCCGCAGGACGACCTCGGCCCCGGCCTCGCGCGCGGCGGCGGCGATGCTGTGATCGTCGGTCGACACGACCACGTCCGTGACGAGCCGCGCGGCCAGGCACTCCCGCACCGCTCTCGCCACCAGCGGCACGCCCCCGACCGGCGCGAGGTTCTTCGCGGGAACGCCCTTGGAGCCACCCCGCGCGGGGATCACGGCAAGCACCCGGCGCGGTGAACCGCCTTGCGTCGCTTGCGAGTTGGACATGGAGTGGACTCCTTGTACGGATTCTGGGGACACCACCGCGCGGCTCACAGCTCGCCCATCCGCCGGATCACCGGCGCCACGCGCTGCACCCCGTGCCGGTAGGCACCCCGGGCGGCGCGGCGGACGATCTGGCGGACGGGCCCCGGCGTCTTGTCGGCGGCCGGCGCACCCGGCAACGGCGAGCCGTCCGGGCCGAGGTGGTGGCGGGCGAGGATGCCGGGGAGGTAGCCCGGCGCGGTGGCCTGCGTGTAGTACGGCTGGAGCGGCGGGAGTTGGGATCGGTCGAGGAGCTTGGCGATCCGCTCGCGGGCCGCGTCGAAGGCGTTCTCGTAGCTGCCGTCGGCGCAGACACCTTGCCGGGACACCCACTCCTCGTCCGCCACCGGCCGGTGCCCGGCGTCGAGTTGCTCCCAGGACGCGAGGCACCCGGAGCCGACGAAGTGGTGGTTGCCGAGGGACTCCCGGATGCCGAGGTCGGTGAGGACGACGGTCGGGATACGGCGGTGGAGCGATTCGAGCGCGGCCGTGGAGCTGATGGTGACCAGCAGGTCGGTGCGGTCGAGGACCTCGCCCATGTTCCCGTACACCAGCCGGAAGTTGGCCGGCAGGTCCTGGCGCTGGGCGAGCTTCTGGTAGGGCAACTCCTCGATGTGGGTGGTGTGTTCACCCGGCTTGGAGCGCAGCTTGAGCAGCACCTCGCGGTTCGGGTGCAGCCGGGCGTGCTGGACCAGCCGGTCCAGCAGGTAGGTGCGGTCCTTGCGGCTCTCCGGCACGGAGGGCTGCGCGGCGAACACCACGGTGTACGGCTGGTGTTCACCCGTGTAGGGCGCGCCCCCCAGGAACGGCAGGGCGACTTCGGTCACCGCCGAGGAGTCGGCGCCGACCCCGTCGTACACGGCCTTGAAACGGTCCGCGTCCTGGCGGGAGTTGGCGAGGACGAGGTCCGCGCCGTGGCGCAGGAGGAGGCCGTCGGCGAGCTTCTCGTAGACGACACCGACGTACCCGGTGACGACGACGGGGCGCGGCCCGTCCGCCCAGACGCGCCCCAGGCCGTGGAGCATGGCCTGCACGCCGCCGCCGACGAGCGACAAGACCAGGACGTCGTACTTCTCGGCGGCCATCGCGCGCAGGAACTCGACGGCCGTGACCTCGCGCAGCGAGTCCGCGGCGATCCCCACCTCGGCGAGCTGCCGGGGTGTGGGGGTCGCGCGTCCGCGCAGCAGATAACCGTCCAGAATGGGTTCCGGGCCGCTGTCGGGAGCGATGCGCCGGGCGGTGCGTGCTCCCCATTTCCAGCGGGTGTCGGAGTCCGCGAGGACGGCGATCCTGAGGGGTGTCGAAGTACGTGGTGGCACAGCAGGAGAGACTAGTAATGCAAAATCCGGCATCGCGAAAACCAAGACTCAACAAAAAGTGAACAGCACCCTACCGAGCGGCCAACTGGGCCGTGGAATCATGGAAAGCAGCCAGGATGCACATTCCCGACGCATCGAGTTCACCGCCCGTACAGCTTCCGGACGCCTCCCCCGCCGCGCCGCCTCCTAGGCTCACCCAGGTGCCCAAGCTCTCCGTGATCGTGCCCTGTTACAACGTGCAG
Organism: Streptomyces niveiscabiei; assembly: GCF_001419795.1. Lineage (GTDB taxonomy): Bacteria > Actinomycetota > Actinomycetes > Streptomycetales > Streptomycetaceae > Streptomyces > Streptomyces niveiscabiei. The sequence goes on along the minus strand of NZ_LIRL01000197.1, from coordinate 8,322 downwards.
CACCTCGTACTGGACACCCTCAGAAGCCTCCAGGCGAACGCGCGCGAGGATTTCGAGTTCGTCCTTGTCGACGACAAGTCGAAGGACGACACCGCGGCCGTTCTGGAACGCGCGGCCGAAACCCTCGGGAAGGTCTCCCAGGTGCAGGTCGTCCGCCCCGAGAAGAACGGCGGACTGGCCACCGCCCGTAATAACGGACTGAATGTGGCGCGCGGTGAATATCTGACATTTCTCGACGGCGACGACTGGTACGCGCGCGGTTTTCTGGCCGAATTGGTCGATTCGATCGAGAAACTCGGCTGTGATTTCGTCCGGGTGGATCATGTGCAGACGACGGCCCGCGCCCGCGCGGTCTTCCGCCACCCCGAGGGCCGCCGGAACGTGGTCCTGAACCCCCGCGACTCGATCCTGCCGCCGGACCGCTCGACCTCGGTCGACTACCCGTACGCGTGGGCCGGCGTCTACCACCGCCGCCTCGTCGACCAGGGGCTGCTGCACTTCACGGACGGGCTGCGCACCGCCGAGGACCGGCCCTGGATCTGGAAGCTGCACCGCGAGGCCGAGTCGTTCGCGGTGGCCGACCTGCACGGCATCTTCTACCGGCGCGGCGTCGCCAACTCCCTGACGCAGATCGGGGATGTGCGCCAGCTGGACTTCATCCGCGCCTTCGACCAGGTGATCGAGGAGACCTCGAAGGACCCGGACGCGGACAGGCTGCTGCCGAAGGCGGTCCGCACGTACCTCGCGATCATCGCCCACCACCTGTCGGAGATCGAGAAGTTCGAGCCTCCGGTGGCCAAACTGCTGCGGGTGCGCAGCGCCGCCGCCATGCAGCGGCTGCCGCAGGAACTCCTCACGGACGTGCTCGACACCATGGACATCGAGCGCTCCGCCAAGCTGCGGCGGCTGCGCCGCAAGGTCACGACAGCGAAGGCGGCTGCCTGATGCCCCGCACGACCCAGATCTACGTCGCCTCCACGCTGTACGGCGTCGCGACCATCGCCGCCGCGATGGACTCGGACGCGTTCCCGGCGGCGGACCGCCGGCTGCTGCTGGTGTGCAACAACGCCAACGCCCCTGAAACGGTGGACACGTTGGAGGCGATGCCGGGGTTCGCGCCGCTGCGCCGACGGTTCGACGGGGTGCTGTCCTGGAACGAAGCGATCAGCCCGTTCCACCCGAGCACCTGGTCGCCGCGCGCCGACGACACCGTGCTGTTCGAGCGGTACCTGCGGATGCTGTGGAACCTCGGCGACGACCGGATCGAGATCGTCCTGGAGTCCCTCCAGGTCAACCCGGCCCAGGCGATCGCCGCCTGCTTCTTCGGCGCCCCCGTCGACGTGTACGCGGACGGCCTGATGACGTACGGCCCGACCCGCAACAAGGTCGACCCGCTGATCGGCACCCGGGTCCGCCGGGTCCTGCACCTCGACCTGGTCCCCGGCGAAGTCCCGCTGGTCCTCACGGAGTTCGGTGTCCCCGCCGAGATCGTGCCGACGGACGCGTTCCTCAAGGTGCTCGGCGAGATCACGGACACCGCCGAGGAGTTGCCGCGTCTGCCGGACAACTCGGCGCTGCTGCTGGGCCAGTACCTCGCCGCCCTCGACATCCTCACCGTCGAGGAGGAAGAGGCCCTGCACGTACGCATGTTGCGCGGCGCGGTCGCCAAGGGGCACACCTCGATCGCGTTCAAGCCGCACCCCTCCGCACCGGCCGGGTACAGCACGGCACTTGAGGCGGCGGCGAAGGAACTCGGCGCGGATCTCCTGGTGCTGGACACCCCGGTCCTCGCGGAGGTGCTGTTCGCGACCGCCGAACCTGCCCTGGTCGTGGGCTGCTTCTCCACCGCCCTGTTCACGGCGAAGGAGTTCTACGGTATCCCCGTCGCGCGCGTCGGCACCCCGCTGATGCTGGAGCGGCTCGTCCCCTTCCAGAACAGCAACCGCGTACCGGTGATCCTCGCGGACGCGCTGCTGCCCGACCTGGAGGGCAAGGACCAACCCGTCGCCATCGATGACCTGTTGGAGACGATGGGCTTCGTCATGCAGGCCCAGATCTACCCGCACCTGCGGCCCGTGGCGGAGAAGTACCTGAGCACCCGCCTCACCCCGCGCACCCAGCGCTTCTTCCGCCGCCGCCGGCTCACCGCCCTCGGCCTGCCCGGCGGCATCCCGGCCCGCCTCGCGTTCCTGCCCCGCAACGCCACCGCGCGCAGGGTCGTACGGCGGGCCCGCGCGCTGAAGAAGTCCGTGAAGAAGTAACCCGGCAGGGCGCCGGGATGAACATTCGGCGACGAGTGGGCGCAGCGTCCGTTCCTCGCCCGAACGTGCCGATCCGGCGCCCTACCATCCCCCTTGACCACCTCTCCCGTACGAGGGATACCAGCGTGACCGAGACGGCCGTAAGAACCACGGAGCCCCCGGCGGAGCAGATAGCGGCGCCCAAGCCGCCTCGGGTGAACCGGCTGCGCGCCCTCGACGGGCTGCGGCTCGTGGCCGCGCTCATGGTCGCCCTGTACCACTACGCGGGGCGCGGCGCGCAGGTCTCCACGTCGTGGGGTGCCTCGCCGAAGACCGAGTTCCCGACGCTGCACCAGTTCGCGACGTACGGCTGTCTCGGTGTCCAGGTCTTCTTCGTCATCAGCGGGTTCGTGATCTGCATGAGCGGCTGGGGGCGGTCCCTCCAGTCGTTCTTCGCGTCCCGCGTCTCGCGGCTCATGCCCGCGTACTGGTTCGCCGTCGCCCTGCTCGTCGTCGTGATGGCGCTGCCCGCCGTCCCCTTCAAGGGGGTCTCGCCGAGCGACGCGCTGATCAACTTCACGCTCCTGCAACAGCCGATCGGCGCGGAGCGCGTCCTCGGCGTCTGCTGGACCCTCTGGGTCGAGATCCGCTTCTACGCCCTCTTCGCGCTCCTCGTCGTCATCCCCGGCGCCAACCGCCGCCGCGTCCTGATGTTCTCCATCGGCTGGCTCTTCGCCATCCCCATCGCCCAGGCCTCCCACCTGCCGTTCCTCGACCTGGTCGTCATGCCCGAGTACGCCCCCTACTTCATCGGCGGCATGGGCCTCTACCTCGTCCACCGCGACCGCCACGACATCTACGCCTGGGGCCTCGCCGCCGCCGGCTTCCTCATCGGCCAGCACTACGCCGTCAAGGACCTCTGGAACGCCTCCGACCCCAACGCCTTCGCCCACCGCACGACGTTCGGCATCGTCGCGATCGTCGCGTTCGGCTTCATCGCGGTCGCCGCGATCGCCCTCGGTTGGCTGAACTGGGCGAACTGGAAGTGGCTGACGGTGGCGGGGGCACTGACGTACCCGTTCTACCTGCTGCACGAACACCTGGGCTGGGTGGTGATCTGGACCCTGCACAGGAAGCTGGACATCCCGGCGATCCCGACGTTCTTCTTGACGGTGGGAGGGATGCTGGGGCTGGCGTACTTGATCTACAGGTTCATCGAGAAGCCGTTCACACCGAAACTGCGTACGGCGTTGCTGAAGGCGCGCTAACGCTTTCCGTACCGTGCCGCGACGCCGTCGATGATGATCTCCAAGCCCTCCGCGAAGTGCCGGTCATAGTCCGCGAAAATCTCCGCCCCCGCCGCCGCGGCCAGCGGAAACTCCGCCATCCTCCGCGCCCGCTCCTCCACGTCGTACCCCTCCCGCCGCTCCCCGGGCAGGGGTACAACCCCTTGCTCCTCGATCACGAACCCGACGGTGTAGCTCGTAGCGGTGGTGTACGCCCGCACCCCGTCGGCCAAAGAGAACCCCGCGTCGACAAAAAACCGCAGGTTCTCCTCCATCCGCGCCCCATGCTCCGTCCCGGTGAACCGTGACCCGCTGAACACCTTCGCCCCGTCCCGGTACGACAGCAGCGCACCCCGCAGGGCAACACACGCCCCCCGTATCCGCTCCTGCCAGGAATCCGCGTCGAGGACGACCCCCGCCTCCATCCGCCGGAACATCACGGTCGCCATCTCGTCGAGCAACGCCTGCTTGTCCTTGAAATGCCAGTACAGCGCGGGCGCCTTGACGTCCAGCTCCTTGGCGATGGCCCGCAGCGTGAGCCCGTCGAGCCCGACGTCGTTCAACAGGGCGAGCGCGGTCTCGGCGACCCGGGTGCGGTCGAGGGGGGCACGGCGTTCGGTCGTCACGGGAAACAGCTTGACACCTTAACAACGTTAAGGGCACCCTCATGGACGTAGTCACTTAACGACGTTAAGGAGACGATCGTGCAGCACACCGACGTCCTGATCATCGGCGCGGGCCCCACCGGCCTGACCCTCGGCATCGACCTGGCCCGCAGGGGCGTCGCCGCCCTGGTCGCCGAGAGGGGCCCGGCCCTCTCCCCCGGCTCCCGCGGCAAGGGCCTCCAGCCCCGTACCCTGGAGGTCTTCGAGGACCTCGGCGTCGCGGCAGAGATCCTCGCGGCGGGCGGCCCCTACCCCACGACGATGACCTGGCGGAACGGCGAACAGCTGGGCGAACGCCCGATGTTCGACCCCGTCGAGGAGGACGAGGGCACCCGCTTCACCGAACCCTGGATGATCCCCCAGTGGCGCACCCAGGAGATCCTGTACGACCGCCTGCGCGCCCTCGGCGGCCAAGTGGCGTTCGACAAGGAGGCGTTGGCCCTCGCACAGGACGACGCCGGCGCGACCGTCACCTTCACCGGAGGTACGGAGATCCGCGCCCGGTACGTCGTCGCGGCGGACGGCGGACGCTCGACTCTGCGCCGGGCCCTCGGCATCGGCCTGGCCGGCGGCGAGACCCTCTCCCCCGACCCGATCGTCGTCGCGGACGTCCGCGTTCCCGGCCTCAGCCGCACGCACTGGCACATGTTCCCGCCGGCGGAGGAGGGCACCGGCTTCCTCGCGATCTGCCCTGTCGCGAGGACGGACCACTTCCAGCTCGTCGCCCAAGTCACCGGCGCCGAGGGCCCGTTGGAGACGGTCACCCTGAATACCGTGAACGACCTCCTGCGCGCCCGCACCCACCTCTCCGGCGCGACCGACCTGACCTGGTCCTCGGCCTTCGTCCCCCGCACCGCCCTCGCCGACCGCTTCCGCGCCGGCCGGGTCTTCCTCGCGGGCGACGCCGCGCACATCCACACTCCGGCGGGCGGCCAGGGCCTCAACACCAGCGTCCAGGACGCCTACAACCTCGGCTGGAAACTCGGCGCGGTCCTCAAGGGCGCCCCGCCGAGCCTCCTCGACACGTACGAGGAGGAGCGCAGGGCCGTCGCCGCCGACATGCTGGGCCTGTCGACGGCCATCGCCCGCTCCGAGGCGCGGCGCGGCCGGTCCACCCGCCAACTGGACCTGAACTACCGGGAGTCGAGCCTGTCACAGGGGACGACTCAGGGGCTGCGGGCCGGCGACCGCGTCCCCCGCACTCTCGACGGCACCGACCTCCACGCCCTCGTCCAGGGCCCCGACTGGACCGAACTCACCCTCGCCGAGGGCGTGTTCCTCGTCCGCCCGGACGGGTACGTCGGCTGGTCCGGGCCGACGCGCGAGGGCCTGGCCGAATACGCGGCACAGGTCGGCGCCTGAACTCACCCGGCGCCCACCCCCCTCACGCGCCGGCCAACGACAGCTTCACCGCGAACCCCAGGAACAGCGCCCCCGCCGCCGAAGTCGCCCCCGCCGCAAGCCTCTTGCGACGCCGGAACGCCGTCGCCAGCTTCGTACCGCCGAAGATCAGCGCGCTCAGGTACAGCACGCTGAAGGCCTGCGCGAACGTGCCGAGCACCACGAACGACAGCGCGGGGTAGGCGTATCCGGGGTCGACGAACTGCACGAAGAAGGCGATGAAGAACAGGATCGCCTTCGGGTTGAGCAGGCTCACGACGAACGCCCGCCGGAACGGCCGCTCATCTCCCTTCGCAGCGACGGGAGTTGTCTCCTGCTCCGCCGTCCGCCGCGCCCGCCACATCCCCCACGCGGCCCGCAGCATCCCGACCGCGAGCCAGCTCAGGTATCCGGCGCCGGCGTACTTCACGATCCCGAACAGCAGCGCGTTCCCCTGGAGCAGCGAGGCGACGCCTGCGGCGGAGAGCGTCATCAGCACGGTGTCCCCGCACCAGACGCCGGCCGCCGCGGTGTACCCGGCGCGGACCCCGCGCCGGGCGGCGACGGAGAGGACGTACAGCGAGTTGGGCCCCGGCAGCAGGACGATCGCCAGCAGGCCGATCAGGTAGGTGGGGAGATCTATGACACCAAGCATGGACCGAGTGTGACATGCGGGTACGAGGGTGAGGCACCGGGCGCTTCCGGGTGCCCGGCGCCGGTTCAGAACGCGTCGGTCGGGACCTTCCGGGTGCCCGGCGCCAATTCAGAACGCGTCCGTGGGGACGTACGTCCCCCACACCTCCCGCAGCGCGTCGCACACCTCGCCCACCGTCGCCCTCGCCCGCAGCGCCTCCCGCATCGGGTACAGCACGTTGTCCTCCCCCGACGCCGCCTTCCGCAGCGCGTCCAGCGCCGCGTCCACCGCCGCTTGGTCCCGGCCCGCCCTCAACTCCGCGAGCCTGCGCGCCTGTTGCGCCTCGATCGCCGGGTCGACGCGCAGCGGCTCGTACGGCTCCTCCTCGTCGAGGCGGAACCGGTTGACGCCGACGACGACCCGCTCCCCGGCGTCCTGCTCCCGCGCGATCCGGTACGCGCTGCGCTCGATCTCGCCCTTCTGGAACCCGTGCTCGATCGCGGCAACGGCCCCGCCCAACTCCTCGACCTTGCCCATGAGTTCGAGCGCGGCGGCCTCGACGTCGTCCGTCATCCGCTCGACGACGTACGACCCGGCGAAGGGGTCGACGGTGGCGGTCACGTCGGTCTCGTACGCCAGCACCTGCTGGGTCCGCAGCGCGAGGCGCGCGCTCTTGTCGGTCGGCAGGGCGATGGCCTCGTCGAAGGAGTTGGTGTGCAGGGACTGGGTGCCGCCGAACACCGCGCCGAGGGCCTGTACGGCGACCCGGACGATATTCACCTCGGGCTGCTGCGCGGTGAGTTGGACGCCGGCGGTCTGTGTGTGGAACCTCAGCATCAGGGACTTGGGGTTCTCCGCGCCGAACTCCTCCTTCATCACGCGGGCCCAAATGCGCCGTGCCGCACGGAACTTGGCGACCTCCTCCAGGATCGTCGTCCGCGCGACGAAGAAGAACGAGAGGCGGGGCGCGAAGTCGTCGACGTCCATGCCGGCGGCGACCGCCGTACGGACGTACTCGATCCCGTCGGCCAGCGTGAACGCGATCTCCTGCGCGGGGCTCGCGCCCGCCTCCGCCATGTGGTACCCGGAGATCGAGATCGTGTTCCACCTCGGGATCTCGGCCCGGCAGTACTTGAAGATGTCGGCGGTCAGCCTCAGGGACGGCTTGGGCGGGAAGATGTACGTCCCCCGCGCGATGTACTCCTTGAGTACGTCGTTCTGGATCGTCCCCGTCAGCGCGCCCGCCTCGACGCCCTGTTCCTCCGCGACGAGCTGGTACATCAACAGGAGCAGCGCGGCGGGGGCGTTGATCGTCATCGACGTCGACACCTGGTCCAGGGGGATGCCGTCGAACAGCACCTTCATGTCGTCCACGGAGTCGATGGCGACGCCCACCTTGCCGACCTCGCCGGAGGCGATCGGGGCGTCCGAGTCGTGGCCCATCTGCGTGGGGAGGTCGAAGGCGACGGACAGGCCCGTCGTGCCGTTGGCGATGAGGTGGCGGTAGCGGGCGTTGGACTCCACGGCCGTGCCGAAGCCGGCGTACTGGCGCATCGTCCAGGGGCGGCCGGTGTACATCGACGGGTACACGCCCCGGGTGTACGGGTACTCCCCGGGTACCCCCAGCTTGCGCGCCGGGTCCCAGTCCGCGAGTGCCTCCGGTCCGTAGACCGGTTCGATGGGGAGTCCGGACTCCGACTCGCGCGTCATGCTGCCGCCGCCTCTCGCCGAGCTGATGTGCCTTCGCACCATCTTGGCCCAGCGGTGTACGGGAGTCCCGCGGAGGGAGGAGAGGGCGCGGACGGGACCGGGGGAACGTGTCCCGCCCGCGCCAGGTGCACCGAGCCGTAGGTACGGGGGGAACCCCGGCTCTGTGCGAGGGCCGATGACCAGTCGGCTCACTTGTTACTGCGCCGGGGGGCGGGAAAGTGTCACACCCTCAGAGAAGTTTTTTCTGAACGCCGGAAAACGGCAGGTCAGGGCTAGGCGAGGAGCTGTGCGGCGCCGTGCGGGCGGGCGCCGCCGCCTCCGCTGTGACCGCCACCGCTGTGACTGCCGCCACCGCCACCGCCACCGCCGTACGTACCACCGCCGTGTCCCCCTCCGGAGTTACCCCC
>NZ_LIRL01000196.1 GCF_001419795.1 Streptomyces niveiscabiei | reverse complement strand
GATGATCTTCCAGGACGCGCTGTCCTCGCTCAATCCCGTGCTGACCGTGGGGGATCAGCTGGGGGAGATGTTCGAGGTGCACCGGGGAATGTCCCGGAAAGACGCTCGCGCCAAGGCGGTCGAGCTCATGGACCGCGTGCGGATTCCGGCCGCCAAGGAACGTGTGCGGCAGTATCCCCACCAGTTCTCCGGCGGCATGCGCCAACGCATCATGATCGCCATGGCGATGGCCCTCGAACCCGCCCTGATCATCGCCGACGAACCCACCACCGCCCTCGACGTCACCGTCCAGGCCCAGGTCATGGACCTGCTCGCGGAGTTGCAGCGCGAGTTCAACATGGGCCTCATCCTCATCACCCACGACCTGGGGGTCGTCGCGGACGTCGCCGACCGGATCGCCGTCATGTACGCGGGCCGGATCGTCGAGCAGGCACCGGTGCACGACATCTACAAAGCACCGGCTCATCCCTATACACGCGGACTGCTTGATTCCATCCCCCGTCTTGATCAGAAGGGCCAGGAACTGTACGCGATCAAGGGATTGCCACCGAACTTGATGAACATCCCTACGGGTTGCGCGTTCAACCCTCGCTGCCCGATGGCTCAGGACATCTGCCGGACGGATGTACCGCCCCTGTACGACGCCGGCGAACACCGCACCAGTGCCTGCCACTTCTGGAGGGAGTGCCTCAATGGTTGATTCAACAGTTGAGCCGATCCTCGAAGTAAGTGGACTGATCAAGCATTACCCGTTGACTCAAGGAATCCTGTTCAAGAAACAGGTCGGTGCAGTCAAAGCGGTTGATGGTGTTGATTTCACCGTCAGCAGTGGAGAGACCCTCGGGATCGTAGGGGAATCGGGCTGCGGCAAATCAACTGTTGCCAAGATGCTGGTCAATCTTGAGCGCCCCACCGAAGGGTCGATCAAGTACAAGGGCGAGGACATCACCCAGCTCTCCGGCAAGGCGCTCAAGTCGGTGCGCAGGAACATCCAGATGGTGTTCCAGGACCCGTACACGTCGCTCAACCCCCGCATGACCGTCGGCGACATCATCGGCGAACCGTACGAGATCCACCCCGAGGTGGCCCCGAAGGGCGACCGGCGCAGACGGGTCCAGGACCTCCTGGACGTGGTCGGCCTGAACCCGGAGTACATCAACCGCTACCCGCACCAGTTCTCCGGCGGCCAGCGTCAGCGCATCGGCATCGCGAGGGGCCTGGCGCTGCGCCCGGAGGTGATCGTCGCGGACGAACCGGTCTCGGCGCTGGACGTCTCCGTGCAGGCGCAGGTGATCAACCTGCTGGAGCGCCTCCAGAGCGAGTTCGACCTGTCGTACGTGTTCATCGCGCACGACCTGTCGATCGTCCGGCACATCTCGGACCGGGTCGGCGTGATGTACCTGGGCAGGATCGTGGAGATCGGCAGGGACGCGGAGATCTACGACCACCCGACGCACCCGTACACGCAGGCGCTGCTGTCGGCGGTTCCGGTCCCGGACCCGGCGGCGCGGGAGCACAGGGAGCGGATCATCCTCGCGGGAGACGTGCCGTCCCCCACGAACGTCCCGTCGGGCTGCCGCTTCCGCACGCGCTGCTGGAAGGCGCGGGAGAGATGCGCGCAGGAGGTCCCGCTGCTGGCGGTCCCGGCGGAGTTCAGGGATGTCAGCGGCCCGGCGGCACACGACTCGGCCTGCCACTTCGCCGAGGAGAAGCAAGTCGTTCCCCCGGAAGAAGATCAAGGAAATGCACCCTGAAACCAACCCAAACGCACAGTAACCGCGTTAACACGCAGGCAACTTTCCCGACCCGGTTCCGATATACGGACGCGCGAGGCTGAACAGCGTACGGCCGTGCGGGTGCCGTAAACGGGCCGGAGCGCGCCATGTCGCTCCGGCCCGTTGCCGTACCCGCCTCAGCCCTGGACCAACCCCAGCGACCGCCGCAGGAAGTCCAGTTGGAGCCGCAGCAGGTTCTCCGCGACCTCCTCCTGGGGTGTCATGTGTGTCACCCCGGACAGCGGCAGTACCTCGTGCGGGCGTCCGTCGGCGAGGAGGGCGGATGACAGCCGCAGGGAGTGCGCGACGACCACGTTGTCGTCCGCGAGGCCGTGGATGATCATCATCGGCCGGTGGTCGGGGGCCGCGTCGACCAGCCCGGCGTCGTCCACGAGGGAGTTGCGCCGGTAGACGTCGGGCTGCTCGGCGGGGTGGCCGAGGTAGCGCTCCTGGTAGTGGGTGTCGTACAGGCGCAGGTCGGTGACGGGCGCGCCGACGACGGCCGCGTGGAAGACGTCGGGACGGCGCAGGACGGCGAGCGCGGCCAGGTAGCCGCCGAAGGACCAGCCCCGGATGGCGACCCGGCCCAGGTCGAGCGGGAACTCCCCGGCGAGCGCGTGGAGGGCGTCGACCTGGTCCTCAAGGACGACGGCGGCCAGCTCGTCGCGGACGGCCTTCTCCCAGGCCGGCGACCGCCCCGGCGTCCCGCGCCCGTCGGCGACGACGACCGCGAACCCCTGGTCGGCGAACCACTGCGAGGTGAGGTGCGGATTGTGCGCGGAGACGACGCGCTGGCCGTGCGGACCGCCGTACGGGTCGAGGAGGACCGGCAGGGGAGTGCCACCGTCGTAGTCCCGGGGCATGAGCACGGCGCACGGAATCCGGCGTGCGCCCCCCTGTGTGAGCCGGACGCGCGGGGACAGACCGGGATCTTCGGCGTACGAGGCGACGGTCGCGACGGGCTTGCCGTCCCGCAGGACGCGCGCGACGGACCCGGGGCGCTCCAGGGTCGCCGAGACGAGGACCGTGACGTCGCCGGAGCGCACCGCCGAGTGCACGCCGGGCTCCTGCGAGAGGCGTTCCACGCCCAGCTCGTTGACGCGGTAGACGTGCACCTCGCCGGTCTCGGGGTCGGCCGCCTCCTCCCCGGCGGAGGCCGACACGAGCACGTCGTCGCCGGAGACGTCCAGGACCGCTCGCACATGCAACTGCGCCGTCGTCAGCGGACGTTCCCCGACGGCCAGCACGCGCGCGCCGCCCTCGTCGGCGATGCGGACGAGCTGTCCGGAAGGGCTCCAGCAGGGCACGCCAGGGAAAAGATCCAGCCAAATCCGATCTTCGTCCGCGTGCACCATCCGGGTCGCCCCGGAGTCGGTGTCGACGGCCAGGTACAGCTGGCTGCGCTGGTCGCGCGCCTGGACGAGCAGCAGCGGGGCACCCGCCGCTGACCAGTGCACACGCGCCAGGTACGGGAAGCGCGCACGGTCCCAGACGATCTCGGTGCGGGACCCGTCGAGGCCCAGCGCGAACAGGCGTACGATCGCGTTCTCGGTGCCCGCCTGGGCGTACGGAATGTGCCGTGGCTCACGTTCCGGATGGGCCGGGTCCGAGATCCACCACCGCTTCACCGGCGTGTCGTCCACGCGCGCCACGAGCAGCCGGTCCGACTCCGGCGACCACCAGAAGCCCCGGTGCCGGTCCATCTCCTCGGCGGCGATGAATTCGGCCAATCCGTAGGTGACGGACGCCGATTCGGGTTCGGCGAGCGCGCGATCACCGTCGCCCTCCGCGCCGACGACCCGCAGGGCGCCCCCGGCGACGTACGCGACATGCCTCCCGTCGGGTGCCGGACGGGGGTCGATCACCGGTCCGGCGACGGGGAGTTCGCGTGCCGTGCCGGCCCGCAGCTCGGCCGTGAAAAGCCGCCCTGACAAGGCGAAAGAGGCCAGCTCGACGGCCGCGTCGGTGGCGTAGCCGACGATGCCCGCGCCGCCCTCGCGGGTGCGTTCGCGGCGGGCGCGCTCCTCGGGCGGCAGATCCTCGTCGGCGCCCCCGAGCAGGGCGACGGGATCGGCGGCGAGGCGCTCGGAGCCGTCCGCCGGGTCGAGGACCCACAGGGCGTTCGCGCGGTCCGTACCGGAGGGCGAGCGCAGGAACGCGACACGTTCTCCGCCCGGCGCGGCGCGGAACGAACGCGGCGCGCCGAGGGTGAATCGCTGGGTACGGGCGTGTCGCCGGGGGAAGGAGCCGGCGGGAGAACCGCTCTCGATGGTCATGTCCCGACCCTACGAGGCATGTTGGCCGCGCGCCCCCTTGCGCGTCCGTGCGCCGAAGGATGCGCGCATATCCGTAGCTATGATCACTACCGCTGTGTGGGTATGAACCTGCTGGCTGTTGTATGGATTTACACGTTCTCCCGCTCTGTTCCCCTGGTACCCGGGTTCTTGGAGGTGAGCCGCCGTGGCACTCTCGATATCGGCGGTGGTGCTGCTGGCGATCGTCGTCTTCTTGCTGGTCAAGAAGTCGGGCTTGAAGGGCGGTCACGCCGTCGTGTGCATCCTGCTCGGCTTCTACCTGGCGTCTTCCACGATCGCTCCGACGATCAGCGATCTGACGACGAGCGTGGCGAGCATGATCGGCGACCTCAAGTTCTGATGTTCGCCTGCCCGGATCGGCGCTGATCAGTCCTGTCCGTTTCGAGAGCCTCTGAGGGATCACGTTCCGGTCCCTCGTAGGCTGACCCCATGACGGATCTCCCCTCCCGCCGGCTCCTCCTGGTGCACGCGCACCCGGACGACGAGTCGATCAACAACGGCGCGACGATGGCCCGGTACGCGGCCGACGGCGCGCGCGTGACGCTGGTCACCTGCACGCTGGGTGAGCGCGGCGAGGTCATCCCGCCCGAGCTGGCCCACCTCTCCGGCGCGGCCCTCGGCACGCACCGCCGCCAGGAGCTGGCGGAGGCGATGCGCGCGCTCGGCGTCGACGACGTGCGCCTGCTCGGCGGCGCCGGGCGCTACGGCGACTCCGGGATGATGGAGACCGCCGACAACGACGACCCCGCGTGCTTCTGGCAGGCGGACGTCGAGACGGCCGCCAGGCAGCTCCTCGACGTCATCCGCGAGGTACGGCCCCAGGTCCTCGTCACGTACGACGAGAACGGCGGCTACGGCCATCCCGACCACATCCAGGCGCACCGCGTCGCCATGCGCGCGGCCGAACTCGCCGACGCCGAGGGCGTACCCGTCGCGAAGGTCTACTGGAACCGCGTCCCGCGCGCGGTCGCCGAGGACGCCTTCGCGCGGCTGGAAGAGGACCTCCCGGCGCTGCCGTTCGACAAGGCGGGCGAGATCGCCGACGTCCCCGGAGTCGTCGCCGACGAACTGATCACCACGGCGATCGACGGCGGACCGTACGCGGACGCAAAGGCGACCGCCATGCGCGCGCACGCGACGCAGCTCGAAGTGGAGCCCGGAGGGCGGTACTTCGTCCTGTCGAACCACCTCGCGCAGCCGCTGTTCACGACCGAGTACTACCAACTCGTGCGCGGAGAGAGCGGGAAGAGCGGCGAGAGCGGCGAGAGTGCCGACGCCCGTGAGACCGACCTCTTCGCCGGGCTGGGGGTCTGATGTCGATCGACCTCGCCCAGCCCCTCAAGCCCCCCTCGGCGGCCCGCGCCGCGGCCTACGTCGGCCTCCTCCTGCTCGGCGCGGCGACCGGCGCAGCCGGTTCCCTCGTGCAGGCGGGCTGGTTCCCCGGCGGGCTGCTGCTCGCGCTCGCCGGGGCCGCGGGACTCTTCCTCGGCGGCGCGCGGGCGACCGGCACGCGCGCGGGGGCCGTCGCTTCGGCCGCCGGGTGGATGATCGCGGTCGTGCTGTTGACGGCCGGCCGGCCCGAGGGCGACTTCCTGTTCGCGGCGGGCGGCGGCTCGTACCTGTTCCTGCTCGGCGGCATGGCAACGGCTGTGATCTGCGCCACCCTTGGCGCGGGGAGGCAACCGATCGGCGCCGACGCCCGACTTGGGAAGTGACGTACCACTTCGCCGTGGCGTGAGCGTGCGTATCCCGTGTGGGTTTCCCCGGCGCTCGTGGGATCGGTGGCAGAAGTGGCCAGTATGGTGGTGCGCGCCGCCGAGCTGCCCGTGAGGTCGTGGCGGGCGGCGGAGCCAACCTGGAGAAGCCTGCCTTGAGTCGTGAAACTGACACTCCGTCCTCCGGGCCCACCAACGGGCGCGGGGGAGCCGCGTACCCGTCGGGTACCCCGCCGTACGGGACGCCGATGGTGTCCGACGGCGGTGCGGACGCGGGCCGTTCGGCCGCCCAGCCGGAGGAACGCAAGACCGAGACGACGGTGACGACCCGGATCCGCATCAACATCCCCGGGTCCCGGCCCATTCCGCCGGTCGTCGTGCGCAAGCCCGTCGGCGAGGGAGAGGGCGACGAGCCGGCCGCCGAGCCGCAGCCGTCCGTGCCCGCGCAGGCCACCGAGGCGCCCGCGCCCGAGCCCGCCGCCGAGAAGAACGACTGGTTCGCGCCGCGCAGACCGTCAGGCCCGAAGACCAACGGCGCGGGCATGCCCGGCGCTTCGTCCGGTACCAACGGCGGACAGCCGTCCGCGCCGGGTACGGCTCCCGGTACGGCGGGCGCACGACCCGCCGGGGGTGCCATAGGCGGCGCCCGCCCCGGCGGCGTGGTCGGCTCGATGTCCGCCCCCGGCAAGCGCCCCGGCGGAACCAACGGCTCCGGCCTGCCCGGCGGTGCGACCGGCGGCCCCGTCGCGCCCGGCCACGGCGGCGGCACCGGCTCCTTCGACGTGACCGAGGTCCTCGCGGCGACCACCCCGCGCGCGAGCGCGCCGGAGCCGACCCGCGACGACCTGCCGTACTTCGCGGAGCCCGAGAGCAGCACGACGGCCCAGCACGACTTCTCCGACCAGCACAACTTCTCCGCCCCGAACGGCGGTTACCCGGACCCGAACGCGCCCACGGGCCCCACCGTGGGTCCCGTGACCGGCGGCGCGGCCGTCCCCCAGGCGGGACCCGGCGCCCCCGGCACGGCCCCGGGACCCGGCGGCCCCGGCCTGATGAACGGCCTGGCCGCACCCGGCGTGAAGCCCGGCCCGGGCGCCCCCGGCCTCGGCACTCCCGGCCCGGGCACCCCTGGACCCGGCGCTCCCGGCACCGGCCGGCTCCCCGGCGGCGGACTGAGCGACGACACGGCGATCCTGACGCCGCAGAAGCTCGCCCCGAACCCCGGCCCAGGCGGCTTCCGCCCTGGCGGCCCCGGCCCCGAGGGACCCTCCGGGCAGACGCTGACCAGCGGCATCCCGGTCGTCCCCCCGGCGACCCAGAGCGCCCCGCCGAAGCAGACGGCGCCCGCGAAGGGCAAGAAGCAGAAGAAGGGCCGCAGCAAGCTCGGCCTTCTCGTCGGCCTGGTCGTCGTCGGCGGCGCGGGCGTGTACGGCGCCGGCCTGCTGCTGAACCACTCCGACGTCCCCAAGGGCACCACCGTCCTCGGTGTCGACATCGGCGGCTCCACGCGCGACCAGGCCGTCAAGAAGCTCGACGACGCCTTCGGCACGCGCGCGCTGAACGCGAAGCTCCAGCTCAAGGTCGGCGACAAGCAGGTCACGCTCCAACCCGACCAGGCGGGCCTCCAGTTCGACATCCCGGCGACCGTCGACTCCGTCGCCAAGAGCGACTACAACCCGGTCTCCGTGGTCGGCGCGCTCTTCGGACAGCAGCGGGTCGTCGAGCCCGACATGCCGGTCGACGAGGAGAAGCTCCAGGCGGCCCTGGAGAGCGCCTCGGGCGGCTCGGCGTCCTCCTCGGACGGCACGATCAAGTTCGAGGACGGCAAGGCCGTCGCCGTCTACGGCAAGCCCGGCGAGGGCATCGACACCGCCAAGGCGCTGCCCGCCGTCGAGGAGGCCTACCGCAAGCAGGTCGAGACCGGCGTCGCGGCCCCGGTCACCGTCCCGACGACGACCAAGCAGCCGACGGTCTCCAACGCCGAGGTCGACCGGATGATGAAGGAGTTCGCCGAGCCGGCGATGTCCGCCATCGTCGTGATCCAGACGCCGGGCGGGGCGCAGAGCATCAAGTTCGGCGCCAAGTCCCTGCCGGAGATCATCGGTTTCAAGGCGGTCAACGGCAAGCTCGTCGACACGTACAACCTCGATGTCCTCAAGGAGAAGTACGGCCAGACCTTCGACGGCGTCAAGGTCACCACGGCCACCGGCAAGCGCGACGTCCTCCCGCAGGACGTGGTGAACGCCCTGCGCAAGGCCCTGGTCGGCAAGACCACCGCGGAGCGCACCGTGGCCATCGAGACCGACCCGAGCTGACCTGCCAGGACATTCGTACCGGGGTGCCGCATGACAGAAGTCATGCGGCATTCCGTACGTTCCACACTGTGCGTGACCAGGTCCGCGAAGCGACCATGGACGCATGACAACGACAGCTTCGGTGGTCGCGTTCGACCAGGTCAGCAAGGTGTACGGCGAGGTACGCGCCGTCGACGCCCTGACCCTGGACCTGCGCCCGGGGGAGACCGTGGCGCTGCTCGGGCCCAACGGCGCGGGAAAGTCCACGACACTGGACCTCCTGCTCGGCCTGAAGACCCCGGACAGCGGCAGCGTCCGCCTGTTCGGCACCACGCCGCGTGAGGCGATCGTCGCCGGCAAGGTCGGCGCGATGCTCCAGAGCGGCGGCCTGATGGACGAGGTGACGGTCGCCGAACTCGTCCGCCTCGCCTGCGACCTGCACCCGAGGCCCTACCGCCCGGCCGACGTGATGGCCCGCGCCGGCATCACCGCCATCGCCGACCGCAAGATGAACAAGCTCTCCGGCGGCCAGGCCCAGCGCGTCCGCTTCGCCTTCGCCACAGCCGGCGACAGCGACCTGATCGTCCTGGACGAACCGACGACGGGCATGGACGTCACGACCAGGCAGGGCTTCTGGGCGACCATGCGCGAACAGGCCGACCAGGGCCGTACGGTCCTGTTCGCCACGCACTACCTGGAGGAGGCCGACGCGATCGCCGACCGCGTCCTCGTCCTGCACCGGGGCCGCCTCCTCGCCGACGGCACGGCCGCCGAGATCAAGGCCAAGGCGGGCGCCCGCCGCATCTCCTTCGACCTCGCGGGCGAGATCCCGCAGACCCTGCGCGACCTGCCCTTCCTCACCGCGCTCGACGTATCGGGCCGCACGGTCCGCATCCAGTCCACCGACGCCGACGCGACCGTCCACGCCCTGTACGGCACCGGCCTCTACCCCGAGAACCTCGAAGTCACCGGCCTCGGCCTGGAGCAGGCGTTCGTGGCGATCACCGAAGCCGAGGAGGCACGCACCCGATGAACAGCCTGATCCGGCTCGAACTGTCCCGCGCCCTGCGCAACCGCAAGTTCCTGTTCTTCTCGGTGATCTACCCCGCCGCCCTGTTCCTGCTGATCGCGGGCAGCGCCAACTCCAAGGACAAGATCGACGGCACGGGCCTCACCCTCCCGACCTACATGATGGTCTCCATGGCCTCCTTCGGCGCCCTCACCGCCGCGCTCACCGGCAACAGCGAGCGCATCGCCAAGGAGCGCGAGAACGGCTGGACCCGGCAGCTGAGGCTCACCACGCTCCCCGGCCGGGGCTACGTCCTCGCCAAGACCGCCAGCGCGGCCGTCGTGAGCCTCCCGTCGATCGTCGTCGTGTTCGCCGTCGCCGCGCTCGTGAAGGACGTACGGCTCGACGCCTGGCAGTGGATCGCCCTCACCGCCGCGATCTGGGCCGGCAGCCTCGTCTTCGCCGCGCTCGGCGTCGCCCTCGGCTATGTCGCGACCGGCGACGCGGTCCGGCCGATCACGATGATCACCTACTTCGGCCTGTCCATCCTGGGCGGGCTGTGGATGCCCACGACGACGTTCCCCGGCTGGCTCCAGGACATCGCGCAGTGGGTCCCCACACACGCGTACGCCGCGCTCGGCCGCTCCATCGAACAGAGCGAGATGCCGCACGCGACGGACGTCGTCACCCTCGCCGTGTTCTTCGCCCTCTTCACGGGCGGCGCGGCGTGGCTGTACCGGAAGGACACGCTGAAGGCGTGAGCAGCGTCGGCATCGGGCAGCGCCCGCAGACCAGGAGACAGAAGGCCGTCAAGGTCCTCTGGATGAGCATCTGGCTCGCCTACCTGAGTGCGCCGGTCAACGACCTCCTGCACGGCGGCCACGGCCCCGGTGTCCGGGTCCTCGGCGCGATCGGCCTGACCGCGTTCGTCGCCTGGTACTTCACCCTGATCTTCCGCACCGGCCGGGGCGAGACCAACGCGCTGGTCCTCGGCTCGCTGGCGGTCCTGGCCACCCAGTCGGCGGTCCTCGCGCTCACGCTGGGCCGGGAGTGGCTCGTCCTGTTCGTGTACGTGTCGATCTCCTCCGGCGCCGCGCTCCCGTTCCGGCTGGCCCGCTGGACCATTCCGGCGGCCTCCGCGCTTCTGACCGGGGTCGCCCTCACGGTCCCCGGCGGGCAGGCCTACCTCGCCGGTCTGCTCTTCCCGGCGCTGCTCGGCGGCTTCTCGATGACCGGCATCCGCCAGCTCATCCGGACCACGGTGGAACTGCGCGAGGCCCGCGCGGCCGTCGCCCACCTCGCCGCCAACGAGGAACGCCTGCGCCTCGCGAGAGACCTGCACGACCTGCTCGGCCACTCCCTCTCCCTGATCACCCTCAAGAGCGAGCTGGCCGGGCGGATGCTGCCCGGGCACCCCGACAAGGCCGCCCAGCAGATCGCCGACATCGAGCAGGTCAGCCGGCAGGCCCTCGTCGACGTCCGGGAAGCCGTCACCGGCTACCGCAGGCCCCGGCTCGCCGCCGAACTCGCGGGCACGCGCGTCGCGTTGACGGCCGCCGGGGTCGAGGTGCGGCTCCCGGCGGACGTCCCGCTCGACGGGGTGTCCGAGGACAGCGAGTCCGCGCTCGCGTGGGCGCTGCGCGAGGCGGTCACCAACGTCGTCCGGCACAGCGGGGCGGGCCGGTGCGCCGTCGACCTCGTCCGGCGCCAGACCCTCGACGGGCCCCTCCTCGAACTCGCCGTCGAGGACAACGGCTCCGGCGGCTCCCCGGGCACGCCCGGCAACGGGCTCACGGGGCTCACCGAACGCCTGGAGAAAGCGGGCGGCACCCTGGAGACGACCTGCACGAAACACGGCTTCCGGCTCGTCGCCCGCGTCCCCGTAGGATCCGCCCCATGACCCGCACGATCAAGGTCCTCCTCGCCGAGGACCAGTCGATGGTCCGTGAGGCCCTCGCCGCGCTCCTCGGCCTGGAGGACGACATCGAGGTGGTCGCCCAGGCGGCGCGCGGCGACGAGGTCCTGACGGCGGCCCGCGCGTACCCCGGCCTCGACGTCGCCCTCCTCGACA
>NZ_LIRL01000195.1 GCF_001419795.1 Streptomyces niveiscabiei | reverse complement strand
CACCAGCACCCCGCCCACGACGATCAGCCCGACGATCAGCCGGACCGGCCCCGGCTGGGACAACGGCCCCAGCTCCTCGAACCCGGTCGGTTTCTTCAGCATCCCGTTCATCGGCCACACGACGGCATCCACGCGCGCCTTCACGGCGCTCCGGGCGACCGTCCCCTGCGCCGCGTCCGTGAGGTGCGCGGTGGAGTCCAGCGACCCCTGCCGCTCGTCGCCGAGGAGGAACAGCCGCCCCTGGGGCACGGTGATCGTCGGGAAGCCGGTGACCTCCGCGACCCCGTCGGCCAGATACGGCTCGGTGATCTTCTTGCCGTTGACCGTCAGCTTCCCGTCGGTGCAGCAGGCGACCGTGTCCCCGCCGACCGCGACGACCCGCTTGACGACGGCCGCGTTCTCGACCCACGTCTTGTCGTTGAAGACGACGACGTCACCCCGCCGCACCTCGTCCCCGTCGATCTGCTCGGCGAGCACCCGGTCACCGGCCTGGATGGTGGGCGACATGGAGTTCGTCGGCACGGTGTACGGCCGGTAGACGAGGGCCGCCCAGGCGAACCCGCCCAGGAACATGACGATCCCGAGGGCGACGGCCACCCCGGACAGCCTGTTCCCGAGCCGGCTCCCCGCGGGAGCCCCCGCCGAAGAAGCCTGCCCGCCACCCTGTCCGCCGCGCGGAGCCGTACGCGTCACACTCTCACCACCCATGACCCGGCACCCTACCCGGCGGTACCGAGCCAGGTCAGCCCTTCCCCGAGGCCAACCGCACAACCTTGGGAAAAGGCTTTCCCTCCCACGACACACGCCCGCAACGCACGCCCACAACACGCGCCCCCGACGCACGCCCCCGGCCCCCAACACACAGGGCCCGCCAGAACGCACCGAGTGCGTCCCGACGGGCCCCGGAAAAGCCCTACCGGCCTTCACCTACCGGCCACCAGGCTCAGCCGCGTTCCCTCGCGGCCCCCGCGTACTTCCGCCGCCGCCACAGCACCACCGGCACCATCCCGGCCAGCGCGACCCCCTGCGGAGCCACGCTCAGCGCGGCCGACGACTGGTCGTTCAGCCCGGACTGGTCGAACGTGTCGGGAACCGGCAGCGTGCCCCAGCGGTTGATGGGCCAGGCCTTGACGATCGCGCGCCCCACGACCTCGTCGACGGGAACCATGCCGTGGTTCTTGTCGGACTGGTTGTAGCGGGAGTCCCGGGAGTTCTGCCGGTGGTCGCCCATGACCCAGATCATGCCCTTGGGCACCTTGACGGTGAACTGCCCGCCCTGGTCGTCCATGGAGCAGGGCGTGTTCCCGGGGTAGACGTACGGCTCGTTGAGCGCCTTGCCGTTGACCTTGAGCGGCCCGGTCCCCTTGCACTCGATCGTGTCGCCGCCGACCCCGATGACCCGCTTGATCAGGTCCTTCTCCTGGGCGGACGGCATGAGCCCGATCCAGCTCAGGAATGTCTGGATCGCGTTCGGGTCGGCGGTCGGCTCGCCGGCGAGCCAGTCGGCCGGGTCGTGGAAGACGACGACCTCACCGCGCTCGGGCTCGGACCCGAACCACGGGGTGAGCTTGTCGACGAGGACGCGGTCACCCTGCTGGAGGGTGTTCTGCATCGAGTCGGAGGGGATCGAGAACGCCTGCACCAGGAACGTCTTGATCAGCAGCGCGAGGACGAGCGCGATCCCGATGAGGATCGGCAGCTCCTTCCAGAAGGAGCGCGGCTTCTTCGCCCTGGGTGCCGAACCGTCCCCGGACGAGCCCGTGTCCTCAGGTGGCTGCCCGTCCGCCGGACCGTCCGCCACCGGCTCATTCCCGGAGGTCACGGCGTCGTCCGTCGCCGGGACGGCGTCTTCCACGGAACGTCCGCGGTGATCCTCGCCGTCCTGCCCGGACCGTGCGCCAACCGCCACATCCCCCACGCCAGCTCCTCACTCTGTGCCGCTGCCTGCCCCACCTACGGCGCAGGCCCACTACTCCCATAACGAGCGGGAGTTCCGCAGGGCTCGGGAGTCGGACGGTTCCGTTCGGATCGTCCTGGGCAACCCTATGCGACGGCGAGGAGGCGGCGGCCTTCTGTGACGCGGACTTCGCCACAGAAGCAAAGGTTTGCGGATCCTTGAAGCTCGTCCAGTGCCCGACCGGCCAGGCGATGACCATGGCCCGTCCGACGACCTCGTCCTCGGAGACCGTCCCGCCGTACGACGTGTTCTGGTGCGAGCGGGAGTCCGCGGAGTTCGCGCGGTGGTCCCCCATGACCCACAGCCGCCCCGGGGGGACGGTGACCTGGAAGGGGGTCTGGGAGGGCTCGTTGCCCGGATACAGGTACGACGCTTCTTCGAGAGGCGTGCCGTTGACGGTGACCTTCCCGTTCGCGTCGCAGCACTTGACGACGTCGCCGCCGACCCCGACGACCCGTTTGATCAGGTCCTTCTCGTTGTCGGACGGCAGCAGCCCGATGAAGGTCAGGACCTCCTTGACCTGCTTGACGACGACGGGGTCGCTCTTCTTCCCGGTCGCCTGCTCGTCCGCGAGCCAGCCCCCGGGGTCCTTGAAGACGACGACGTCCCCGCGCTCGGGCCTGGACCCGAACCAGGGCGTGAACTTGTCCACGAGGACCCGGTCCCCGATCTGGATGGTCTGCTCCATGGACCCGGACGGGATGACGAACGCCTGCACCAGGAACGTCTTCAGCACCAGCGCGATCAGCACGGCGACCCCGACGAGCAGCGGTATCTCCCGCATCGCCGAGCGCCGCCGCTTGCGCTTGACCTTGCGCTGGAGCTTGCGCCGCTCCGCGCGGGACCGGCCGCCGGCCTGCGTACCGGACGTGCGCCGCGATCCGGTGGGGAGCAGTTCCTCGGCCGCGCTCTCCGGCACTCCGCGCGGTCTGCCGCGGTTACCCATGCGCACCCTCCGGCACGCGCGCGTAGGCGCCCTCCTCGTCGGGCACCCGCCCGATCCGGCTCCAGGGCCATACGACGTACTGCGCGCGCCCGATGACGGCGCCGACGGGGATCATGCCGCCGCCCGGCGAGCCGAGGTGGTCGCGGGAGTCGCTGGAGCGGCTGCGGTGGTCGCCGAGGACGAAGAGCGTGCCCTTGGGCACGACCACGACGAAAGGCACCGAGGACGCGCTGTCGCCCGGGAAGAGGAACGCCGACTCGTCGACGGACCGGCCGTTCACCTGGACCCTCCCCTCCTTGTCGCAGCAGACCACACGGTCACCGCCTACCCCCACTACGCGCTTGACGTAGTCGGAGTTCCCGAAGTACCCGGTGCCGTCGAACACGATGACGTCGCCGCGGCGCGGTTCGGCACCGAAACGGTACGCCAACCTATTTACGAGAACCCGGTCCCCGATCCTCAATCCGTTCTCCATGGATCCGCTGGGAATCTGGAACGGCTTGGCCACGAACGCGTTGAGGAGGAGCAGAAAGACCAGGCAGAGGAGGAGGGAGAGGCTGATCCGGCCGCCGGGCAGCCACTCGGCGGGGCTGCGCAGCCATGCGAAACGCGACCGGCTCTCCGGGTCGTCCGTCGGATCGGCGGGACCTGGTGAGCGGTCGCGTTCGGTTGATCGTACTTCGGTGTCCATCGGGGCCCGATGCTATCCGGCCCCGCTGTGACGACCGCCGTGAGATCAGTTGTCGCGCTTCTCCTTGATCTTCGCGGCCTTGCCGCGCAGCTCGCGCAGGTAGTACAGCTTGGCGCGACGCACGTCACCGCGGGTGACGAGCTCGATCTTCTCGACGATCGGGGTGTGCACCGGGAAGGTGCGCTCGACGCCGACGGAGAAGGAGACCTTGCGGACCGTGAAGGTCTCGCGGACACCGGCGCCCTGGCGGCGGATGACGACGCCCTTGAACTGCTGCACACGGGAGCGGTTGCCCTCGATGACGCGGACGTGGACGTTGACGGTGTCACCCGGGCGGAAGGCCGGGACGTCGCTGCGCAGCGACGCGGCGTCGACGGAGTCGAGCAGGTGAGACATTTCGTCTGCTTTCTTCGCCCATGCCACAGGTCATAGGCGGAAACTAGGTTTCACAAAAGAGGTCTGCCGCTTCCGTCGGGGCGGACGTCGTGTCCCCCTGTGGCAGGGGCGAACGCCGGACGGCACAGCAGCAGCGGCCTATTCTTCCACGTCAACCGCACGACGCCAAAATCGGCCGTACGGCGCACCCGCCGGGTCGGGTGCCCAGCCCAGGATCGAGAGCATCTCCCGGTCCTTCTTGTCGAAGCCCTCGGGGGCGGCCCGCTCGATCAGGTCGGGCCGGTGCGAGGTGGTCCGCCTGAGGGCCTCGTCGCGCCGCCAGCGGGCGATCTTCCCGTGGTGGCCGCTGAGCAGCGTCTCGGGGATCTCCCGGCCTCGCCAGGCGGGCGGCTTGGTGTAGACGGGTCCTTCGAGGAGGTTGGCCATCGCGCCGGGCGCGAAGGAGTCGTCCCGGTGCGACTCGGCGTTCCCGAGCACGCCGGGCAGCAGCCGGGCGACCGCTTCCGTGATGACAAGGACGGCCGCCTCGCCGCCGGCGAGGACGTAGTCGCCGATGGACACCTCGTACACGGGCATCCGGGTCGCGTACTCGTCGACGACCCGGCGGTCGATGCCCTCGTACCGGGCCGGGGTGAACACCAGCCAGGGCCGCTCGGAGAGTTCGACGGCGAGGTCCTGCGTGAAGGGGCGTCCGCTGGGGGTGGGGACGATCAGCGCGGGTTCGCGGGCGCCGGTGTCGTACCCGTCGGCGAGGATCTCGTCGAGGGCGTCGCCCCAGGGCTCGGTCTTCATGACCATGCCGGGGCCGCCGCCGTAGGGGGTGTCGTCGACCGTGTTGTGGCGGTCGTGGGTCCAGTCGCGGAGGTGGTGGATCCGTACGTCGAGCTGGCCGCGCGCGCGGGCCTTGCCGACGAGGGAGACGTTCAGGGGGTCGAGGTACTCGGGGAAGATCGTGACGACGTCGAGCCGCATTACGCCTCGTCCCGGGACGACACGATGTCGGCCTGGTCGTCGATCAAGCCCGGCGGGGGGTCGATGATCGCGCGCTGTTCCTCCAGGTCGATCTCCGTGACGATCTCGGAGACGAACGGGATCATCACCTCGCTGCCGTCGGGGCGCTCGACGATGAAGAGGTCCTGGGAGGGCAGGTGGGAGATCTCGGTGATGCGGCCGACCTCGGTGCCGTCGACGGTCACGACGTCCAGGTCCATGAGCTGGTGGTCGTAGTACTCGTCCTCCTCCTCGGGCAGCTCCTCCGGGTCGACGTCGGCGATCAGGAGGGTGTTGCGGAGGGCCTCGGCGGCGTTGCGGTCGGCGACGCCCTCGAAGCGCAGGAGAAGCCGGCCGCTGTGGACGCGGCCGGTGGCGATGGTCAAGGGCCCGGCGGCAGCCGGGTCGGTGGCCAGGACGGCGCCGGGAGCGAGCCTCAGCTCCGGCTCGTCGGTGCGGACCTCCACCGTGACCTCGCCCTTGATGCCGTGGGCACGGCCGACGCGAGCGACTACCAACTGCACTGTGCTTGATCTCCTGTCGGGAACGGCGGCTCATACGACTGCGGGCCGGGGACAGCCCCCGAAAAGGCCCTCCCCGGCCCGAGCCGGTGTTGCGTGCGAAACGTCAGCGCACGTGGTCCACGTCGACGAGGTCGACCCGGACTCCACGACCGCCGATGGCGCCCACGACGGTACGCAGAGCGCGCGCGGTGCGGCCGTTGCGGCCGATCACCTTGCCGAGGTCGTCGGGGTGGACCCGGACCTCCAGCACGCGCCCGCGGCGCAGGTTGCGCGAGGCGACCTGCACGTCGTCGGGGTTGTCGACGATGCCCTTCACGAGGTGCTCAAGCGCCTCTTCGAGCATGCTGCTCAGGCCTCGGCCGACTCGGACTCGGCAGGCGCCTCGTCCTTCTTCTCGGCCTTCTTCTTCTGGGTGATCGCCTCACCCTTGCCCTCGTCGTCGCCGCCCAGGGCCTCGAACGTGGGACGCGCCTTCTTCGGCTCGGCGACGAGCAGCGGAGCCGGGGCGGGCTCGCCCTTGAACTTCTGCCAGTCGCCGGTCTTCTTCAGGATCGCGAGGACGGGCTCGGTCGGCTGCGCGCCGACACCCAGCCAGTACGCGACGCGGTCCGCGTCGACCTCGATGACCGACGGGTGGTACGTCGGGTGGTACTTGCCGATCTCCTCGATCGCACGGCCGTCACGGCGCGTGCGGGAGTCGGCGACGACGATGCGGTAGTGAGGCGAACGGATCTTGCCCAGACGCTTCAGCTTGATCTTGACTGCCACGGGAGTGGACTCTCCTGGTTTTGACGTGGTTGGGCACGACGAGCGAGCCGCGTGGGGTTGCGGTACCCGAGTGCCCGATGGACGCGTCAGCCGGAGGAGAGAGGGGTCCTGTGCGACTGTCGAGTACAGCTAGCCATTGTGCCACAGGGTGGGGGGAGCTTCCGTCGCGGGTGGATGCCATGCGCACGGGGTGCGCATGGCATCGCCACGGCCGAACCGGCAGCCACGAGATGCCGGTGCATACGGCCCTTACGCCGCCCCGACGATCTCGGCGATCTCAGGGATGCGGAACGGCTTCCCGCACCCCCCGCAGACGATCGGCGCCTGCGCGAGGACCGACGGGACGACCCGGACGTTGCGCCCGCAGTCGCACACGGCCTTGACCCGCACACCGCCCCCGGAGGAGCCGTGCCGGGCGGCGGGCCCGCGGAACGCGCGCGTCGTCTCCGCGGTCGTCGCCGCCGTGTGGGCCTTGAGCGCCCGCTGGAGGCGCTCGATGGTGGGCCGGTAGCGCCGCTTCGCCTCGGGGCTGAGCGTCACCAGCGAGAAGCCGCTGCTGGGATGCGGCTCCTCGGGGTGGTCGAGGCCCAGCTCCTCGGCGATCGCGAGGAATCTGCGGTTGTGGTACCGCCCGGCGCGGGACGTGTCACGCACGCCGCGCGCGGCGGCGATGCCATGGACTGCCTCGTGAAGCAGTCGCTCGAAGGAGAGTTCGTGACCGCACGCGGACGACGACTCCCCGATCAGGGACTCTGGCGCGGCAAGGTCGGGCAGTTCGGGGTGGTACCGCTGGATATCGGCCCACGCCTCCGCCAACTCTGCGGCGAGAACAGGTGGTGTCTGTGTCGTGCTCACGTAATGACAACGAGCGGGAGTGCCGCTGTGTTCCTATTCCGGGCCATCCCAAATAATTTGCACGTACCCGTCAGTTGGCACTGATGAGCGGAGACGAGGGCGGGTGCGCTGATCTGCGGAGAAGCCTCACAGCTCACCGCAAGGTGGTGCGTAGTCACAGATACGCCCCGGCGTGTACGCCGTCTCCTCGCGCCGGGGGAGCTGCGATCCCCCGGGGCGCAAGGGGCCTTTCGGCCGCGCTCGCGTCCCCGGGGCACCGCCCTCAGTACGCGCGCGCGACGATGGCGACGTTACCGGGTGCGTCCCCGTCGCTCGGCACCGACCCGTCCTCCGCGAGCAGACACCGTACGGTCAACCCCCGTTCCCCCAGCCCGACTTCACCTTCCTCGCCGAGCACCGACCACGGCACGCGCGCCCAGCCGCCCGCCGAAGCCGCCTCCACCGCCTCCCCGACGCTCGCGCAGTCCGCCGTACGGGACTCCCGGCGCGCGCGGGACTGGCGGAGCAGGAGGGCCTGGTCGTCCTCCAGGTACCCGGGAAGCAGCGCGGCAAGCCCGTCGAGCGCGACCGGCTCCTTCGTGCCGGGGACGCGCCGCACCAGGGTCGCGGTGCCGCCCGCCAGGTCACGCGGGCCGACCTCCACGCGCGCGGGGACGCCCTTCAGCTCCCAGTCGACCGCACGGCGCCCGAAGGGGGTGTCGGTCCGGTCGTCCACGCGCACGCGCAGGCCCGCCGCACGCAGCCGTTCGGCGACCTCACGGACCTTGGCCAGAACCGCCTCGTCGTCCTTCACGGCCACCACGACCACCTGGACGTGCGCGAGCCTCGGCGGGACGCGCAGCCCGTCGTCGTCCCCGTGGGCCATCACCAGCGCGCCGATCATGCGGGTCGTCGAACCCCAGGACGTCTGCCAGACGTGCTCCTGGGTGCCCTCCCTGGACAGATAGCGCGTGCCGAACGCCTTCGCGAAGTTCTGGCCCAGCTCGTGGCTGGTGACCATCTGGAGGGCCTTGCCGTCGCCCATCATGCTCTCCAGCGTGAGCGTGTTGATCGCCCCCGCGAAACGCTCCCGGGGCGTCTTGCGCCCGCTGACGAAGTCGATCGCGAGGACGTTCTCCAGGAAATCGCCGTACACCTCCCGCTGGATGCGCGCCGCGAAGTCCCGCGCCTCCTCGTACGTCGCGTGCGCCGTGTGGCCCTCCTGCCACAGGAACTCCGTCGTCCGCAGGAACAGCCGGGGGCGCAGCTCCCAACGGACCACGTTCGCCCACTGGTTGATCAGCAGGGGCAGGTCCCGGTAGCTCTGGACCCACTTCGAGAAGTACTCGTTGATGATCGTCTCGGAGGTCGGGCGGACGACCGCCGGCTCCTCCAGCTCCTTGCCGCCGCCGTGCGTGACGACCGCCAGCTCCGGCGCGAACCCCTCCACATGGTCCGCCTCACGGGTGAGGTACGACTCGGGGATCAACAGCGGGAAGTACGCGTTCTCCGCGCCGACCGCCTTGATCCGGGCGTCCATCTCCGCCTGCGTCCGCTCCCACAGCCCGTACCCGTACGGTCGGATCACCATCGTGCCGCGCACCGGGCCGTTGTCGGCCAGCTCGGCCTTGGTGATCAGATCCTGGTACCAGCGCGGGAAGTCGGCCTCGCGCGGCGTGAGTACGGGTGCTTTCGCCATGACGGGATGCTACGGGCCCACGTTGCCGGGATGTGAATTCTTTTCGCCCGCGCGGGCGCACCCGTAAACCACCCCCTTCGACCCCTGGACGGCACCCCCGTACGGGAGTTACCTGACAACTGCGGGGAGAAGTGCCGCAGCACTCACGGGGGCCCACGCGGAATCGACACGGCGACACGCTTCGAGAACTCGGCGGATTGGGGCGCTTTTCGATGACACCTACGCTCGTGCGCCGGACCCCCTCCCACGCGGGCACCGCCCCGCCCACGGAACCGGGTGCCCGCGCGCGTGACTGGTCCGAGATCCAGGAGCGGATGCTCGTCCCGCTCTACGAGGCCGCCTACGACCGCCTCGACGTCGGCCCCGGCACCCGGCTCCTGGGCCTGTCCTGCGGCTCGGGGCTGGCCCTCCTGATGGCCGCCTCCCGGGGAGCCGCCGTCAGCGGGACCGAACCCCGCTCACCCCAGCGCCTCGCCCTCGCGCGCGAGCGCCTGCTGCCGGACCACTGGTCACCCCGCGCGCGCCAGGACACCTACCTCGGCAGCGCGCTGCCCCCGGCCCGCGAGCCGTACACCCTGATCACCGCCTTCCACGGCACCGGGCTCCTCGCCGACGCCGTCCCCCTCGCCGAGCGCGGCGCACCCGTCGTCCTCGCCGGATGGGGGCCGCCGGAACGCTGCGCCACCTCGGCCGTCCTGCGCGTCGCCGACCCCCTGAACGGCGGCTGGCGCCCCGCCTGCCGCGACGACCTGGAGGAGGTCGCCCACCGGGCGGGCCTCAAGCCCGACGGCTCCGGACGCGTCGCGTGCCCCTTCGGGTACACCGGCGTCGACAGCGCCGTACGGGGACTGCTGTCGACAGGGCTGTTCGACGCGGCCGTCGAAGCCGGCGACCCGGACCAGGTGGACAAGGAGATCAGGGAAGCGCTGCACCCGTACGTACAGCGGGACGGCACGGTCTGGATGCCGAACGTGTTCCGCTACCTGATCGCCCGCGTGCCCTGAACACGCTCCCTATAAGGGCGTCGATCCGGTCAGAAAACGACACCGGTTGCCCTAATCCGCGTCCTTCATCAGCCGCGTGATCCCCGCCACCCGGTACGCGTCCGCCTCCTCCAGCGTCTCGCTCTCCAGCAACGCCAGGGCCAGCGCGTCCAGCTGGTCCCGGTGCTCGACCAGCTTGCGGCACGCCTCGTCGTAGCACTCGTCGACGATGCGCCGCATCTCGCCGTCGATGACGTCGAGGGTCTGCGGCGCGGCGGCGAGACCGTACGCGGACTGGGCGTCGTTCGGGAGGGCCGAGAGGCGGCCGACGCGCTCGCTCATGCCCCAGCGGGCGACCATCCCGCGCGCGATGTTGGTGACCTGCTCCAGATCGCTCTCCGCGCCCGTCGTGATCACCCCGTACACGACCTGCTCGGCCGCCATCCCGCCGAGCGCGCCGATGATCCGGCCCCGCAGGTACTCCTCGGTGTACGCGTACTTGTCGGCGTCCGGCGTGGACAGCGTGACACCCAGCGCGCGCCCGCGCGGGACGATGGTGATCTTGCGGACCGGGTCAGCGCCCGGCTGGAGCATGCCCAGGAGAGCGTGCCCGCTCTCGTGGTACGCCGTACGCCGCCGCTCCTCCTCCGGCATCACCAGCGGCCGTTCCGCGCCCAGCTGGACCTTCTCCAGGGCCTCCGAGAGGTCGGTCTGGGTCACCTGGTCCTGCCCCCGCTTCACCGCGAGGAGAGCCGCCTCGTTCGCGAGGTTGGCGAGTTCCGCGCCGGTCATCCCCGGGGTCGTACGGGCCACCTGCGCGAGGTCCACGTCCGGGGCCAGCGGGATCTGACGCGTGTGGATCTCCAGGATCGCCTTGCGGCCACCCCGGTCCGGCGGGGACACCTGCACCACCCGGTCGAAGCGGCCGGGGCGCGTCAGCGCCGGGTCCAGGACGTCCGCACGGTTCGTCGCCGCGATCACGATCACGCCCTCCGAGCCCGAGAAACCGTCCATCTCCGTCAGGATCTGGTTCAGCGTCTGCTCACGCTCGTCGTGACCGCCCATGCCCGAACCGCCGCCCCGCGCGCGACCGATCGTGTCGATCTCGTCGATGAAAATGATCGACGGCGCCACCTTCCGCGCCTCCGCGAACAGCTCACGCACCCGGGACGCCCCCACCCCGACGATCATCTCGATGAACTCCGACGCCGACGCCGAGAAGAACGGCACCCCCGCCTCACCGGCCACCGCACGCGCCAGCAGCGTCTTGCCGGTGCCGGGAGGGCCCGCGAGCAGCACACCGCGCGGCATCTTCGCGCCCATCCTCCGGTACGCGTCCGGGTTCTTCAGGAAGTCGACGACGTCGTTCAGCTCACCCTCGACCTCGTCGATCCCCGCGACGTCCTCGAACGTCGTCCGCTTCTCCCCCGCCTCCAGCTCCACCGGCTTCGGCGCCGACCGGCGGCCCAGCATGCCGCCCGCCCCGCCCATCCCCGCGCTCATCCGGCGCGCGATGAAGATCCACAGCACCACCAGGAGCAGCATCGGCGCCAGCGAGATCAGCAGGTTCACCAGGAAACTGCGGTGCTGGACGACCGGCTCCGCGGTCACGGTGACATTGTTCTTCGCCAGCCCCTCCCACAGCTTGTCGTCCGCGAACGTGGGCCGCTCGGTGTTGAACTTCGTGTACTTCTCGCCGCCGTCCGGGTCCTTCTGCTCCTTCTTCAGCTGCCCCTGGATCGCATCGCCCTTGGCGTAGATCTTGCTGACGTTGCCCGCGTCGACCTGCTTGCTGAACTCCGTGTACGAGATCGTCGGCTCACCCTCGTCGCCGAAGTACGACAACACGATGTTCGCCAGCAGGTACACGACCAACGCCGTGAAGATCAGCCGCCACCAGCCACCCCGCATCCGCCGCCCGCCCGGCGGCTTCGGCGGCTCCTCGGGGGTCCCCTCGGTACGCCAGGGCTGGTCCGGCGACTTGCGCGGCGGGGCAGGATTCGTCATACCCGGACCGTACGACAGCGCCCCGCACGCGGCACACGAAGGGCACCCTTCCGAAGAGGGGTGCCCTGAGTGATCTGGGTGGTCGTACAAGAATATTTACAGCCAAGCTGCTTTCAGCCCATGAACTTCTTGAACTCGTCCGGCAGCTCGAAGTCCTGCGCGCCCTGCTGCGGCACCCCGAACGCGTTCCCCTGCGCCGCCGCCTCCCGGCGCTGCGCCTCCTCCAGCTCCTGCTGCTTGCGCTTCATCGGGTTGCCGGACCGCTGCTTGCCCTTGGCCTGCTTCGGCTGCTTCTTCGTACGGCCCGGGCCGCCGCCCATCCCGGGGATCCCCGGCATGCCCGGCATCCCGCCGCCCTGCGCCATCCTCGACATCATCTTCCGCGCCTCGAAGAACCGCTCCACCAGGCCCTTCACCGCGCTGACCTCGACGCCGGAACCCTTCGCGATACGCGCGCGGCGCGAGCCGTTGATGATCGTCGGGTCCGTGCGCTCCGCCGGGGTCATCGACTTGATGATCGCGGCCGTGCGGTCGACGTCCCGCTCGTCCAGGTTGTTGATCTGGTCCTTGATCTGGCCCATG
Source organism: Streptomyces niveiscabiei (assembly GCF_001419795.1). Classification (GTDB taxonomy): domain Bacteria; phylum Actinomycetota; class Actinomycetes; order Streptomycetales; family Streptomycetaceae; genus Streptomyces; species Streptomyces niveiscabiei. Next base: position 1,360 of record NZ_LIRL01000195.1, on the reverse strand, counting down.
CCGGGGAGCATCCCGAGCAGCTTCGAGATCGACCCCATCTTCCTGACCTGCTCCATCTGGGACAGGAAGTCGTCCAGGGTGAAGTCCTGGCCCTTCTTCGACGCCAGCTTCGAGGCCATCTTCTGGGCCTCTTCCTGACTGAACGTCTTCTCCGCCTGCTCGATCAGGGTGAGCAGGTCACCCATGTCGAGGATGCGGGAGGCCATCCGGTCCGGGTGGAACGCGTCGAAGTCCTCCAGCTTCTCGCCGTTCGACGCGAACATGATCGGCTTGCCGGTGATCTGCCGGATCGACAGCGCCGCGCCGCCTCGGGCATCGCCGTCGAGCTTGGAGAGGACGACGCCGTCGAAGCCGACGCCGTCGCGGAAGGCTTCCGCGGTGTTGACGGCGTCCTGGCCGATCATGGCGTCGACGACGAAAAGGATCTCGTTGGGCTCGACCGCGTCCCTGATGTCGGCGGCCTGCTGCATCATCTCCTGGTCGATACCCAGGCGACCTGCGGTGTCGACGATGACGATGTCGTGGACGCGGGACTTCGCGAACTCGATGGAGTCCTTGGCCACCTTGACCGGGTCACCGACACCGTTGCCCGGCTCAGGGGCATACACCGCGACCCCGGCCCGCTCGGCGACGACGCTCAGCTGGTTGACGGCGTTGGGGCGCTGGAGGTCGCAGGCGACGAGGAGGGGGGAGTGTCCCTGGTCCTTCAGCCACTTGCCGAGCTTGCCGGCGAGGGTGGTCTTACCGGCGCCCTGGAGGCCGGCGAGCATGATGACGGTGGGGGGGGTTTTGGCGAAGCGGAGGCGGCGGGTTTCGCCACCGAGGATCTCAACGAGTTCCTCATTGACGACCTTGATGATCTGTTGGGCGGGATTCAGCGCCTTGGAGACCTCGGCACCGAGGCTGCGCTCCTTGACGTTCTTGATGAAGGAACGGACGACAGGAAGGGCTACGTCGGCTTCGAGGAGTGCGATGCGGATCTCGCGGGCCGTGGCGTCGATGTCCGCCTCGGAGAGCCGCCCCCTGCCGCGCAGGCCCTTGAAAGTCGCTGACAGGCGGTCGGAGAGAGTATCGAACACGGCGGCGTCGGTCCTCGGAGTCGGGAGCAGGATGAGTGCCTTCCAGGGTATCCGGCCGCGCTACGGATTCGCCCCCGCCCGCTGAATGAGCGGACGGGGGCGGAAAACCCCGCAGGCGCGGGGACAACATCCGGGAAGCGGTCAGCCCTGATGACATCCTCGGAACACCCCCGCAGCAGCGGGGACCATCCAGCTAAACGCACAAGCTGCCGACCAGTTACGCCCGCAGCATCTCCTCCAGCTTCCGAGCCACCGCCCCCGCCTCCCCCACAGGCAACGGC
>NZ_LIRL01000194.1 GCF_001419795.1 Streptomyces niveiscabiei | reverse complement strand
GGAGACGAGGTGGAAGGACGCTGAGTTGTGGCGCCGGGTGGTGACTCCCTCTGGTGGGAGTCGGCGTACGGGGACTCCCACCAGAGGGAGTCCCCACCCGGCGCCACAACTCAGCGGCCGTCCAACTCGGCCCCAGGCTCAGGCCCAGGCCGTCACCAATCGACGGCCTTCGTTGCTCCGCCGTCGCCCCGCTCTTACCGCACCCGAGGAGGTGGCACCCCGTGACCCAGCCCGTCCGTATCCCCGCCGACGTCGAGCGGGACGACACCGTCCTGGCGCAGCTGACCGCCCGCCAGCTGTTGATCCTCGCCGTGACCGGCATCGTCCTCTACACCGCCTGGTCCGCCGTACGCGCCTTCGTCCCCGTGCCGGTGTTCCTGATCCCCGCGATCCCCCTCGCGGCCGGCGCCACCTTCATCGCCCTCGGCAAACGCGACGGCCTCCCCCTGGACCGACTGCTCCTGGCCGCCGTACGCCAACGCCTCACCCCCAAGCTCCAGGTCGCGGCCCCCGAAGGCATCCATCCGGCACCGGCCTGGCTCGCCGGCCGCGCCACGCCGTACGACGGACAAAAGCCCCCGGCCCCACTACGGCTGCCCGCCGAAAGCGTCACGGAAGCCGGGGTCATCGACCTCGGCACCGACGGCATCGCCGCCATCGCGGTGTGCGGGACCGTCAACTTCGCCCTGCGCACCCCCGCCGAACAAGACGCCCTGGTCGCCGGGTTCGGCCGCTACCTCCACTCCCTCACCACCCCCGCCCAGATCCTCGTCCGCTGCCAGCGCCTCGACCTCACCGCCCAGATCGACGAGCTGCGCCAGCGAGCCACGTCGCTCCCGCACCCGGCGCTGGAGGCCGCCGCCCGGCAACACGCCGACTTCCTCGACCAACTCGCCGCCGACAGCGACCTGCTCGCCCGACAGGTCCTGCTCGTCCTGCGCGAACCCGTCCAACCCGACGCACCGTCGCCTCTCACCCGTGTGCGCAAGGGCCCTGGTCGTGAGGGCGTGGTGGATCCGGCTGCCCGGCGTGCGGCCGAGGCCCGTCTCGTCCGCCGGGTCCAGGAGGCCGCCGGGCTCCTCGGGCCGCTCGGGGTCCCGGTCACGTTCCTGAACGCCGGACAGGCGACCGCGGTCCTGGCCTCCGCCTGCGACCCCGGCAACCTCCTGCCCGCGCACGCACCGCTCGCCGGAACCGACGACATCATCACCACCGGCACAGACGGGCCGCCGCAATGAGCCGGCATCCTCAACGCTCGGGCAGCGGCGGGCAGTTCGCCCCGGACGCAATCGCCGTAGCGCCCCGGCACCTGGAGGTCGGCGGCGACTGGACCGCCTCGTTCGCGATCACCGGCTACCCCCGCGAGGTCCAGCCCGGCTGGCTCCAGCCCCTCCTCACCCACCCCGGCCGCGTCGACATCAGCCTGCACATCGAACCCGTCGACCCGGTGGCCAGCGCCACCCATCTCAAACGCCAGCTCGCCTGCCTGGAGTCCGGCCGACGCCACGACTCCGAGCACGGCCGCCTCCCCGACCCGTACGCCGAAGCCGCCACCGAAGACGCCCACGACCTCTCCGCCCGCGTCGCGCGGGGCGAGGGCAAGCTGTTCCGCCTCGGCCTCTACCTGACCGTCCACGCCGCAAGCCGCGAGGAACTCGCCGACGAGACCACCGCCGTACGGGCCCTGGCGGCCAGCCTCCTCATGAACGCCCAGCCCACCACCTACCGCACCCTCCAGGGCTGGATCACCTGCCTGCCGATGGGTCTCGACCGCATCCGCATGCGCCGCACCTTCGACACCGCCGCCCTCGCCGCCGCGTTCCCCTTCACCAGCCCCGACCTCCCCACCGGCCCCACCCCCGCCGGCGTCCTCTACGGCTACAACCTCGGCTCCCAGGGCCTGGTCCACTGGGACCGCTTCGCCCTCGACAACCACAACTCCGTCGTCCTCGGCCGCTCCGGCGCCGGCAAGTCCTACCTCGTCAAGCTGGAGCTGCTGCGTTCGCTGTACCGGGGCATCGAGGCGTACGTCATCGACCCCGAGGACGAATACACCCGCCTCGCCGGCACGGTCGGCGGCAGCACCCTGCGCCTCGGCGCCGAGGGCGTCCGCCTCAACCCCTTCGACCTGCCGATCAACACCCGCCCCGACGGACGGCGCACCGCCCCCAAAGACGCCCTCACCCGCCGAGCCCTCTTCCTCCACACCCTCACCGCCGTCCTCCTCGGCGCCCAGCTCCCGCCCGAACAGCGGGCCGTCCTGGACCAGGCGATCGCCACCACCTACCAACACGCGGGCATCACCACCGACCCACAGACCTGGACCCGGCCCGCACCCCTGCTCGCCGACCTCGCCCACGCCCTGCGCCGTACGAAGAACCACACCGCCGCAGACCTCGCGGCCAGATTGCGTCCGTTCACCGAGGGCGCGTTCTCCGGCCTGTTCGCCGGCCCCACCGCCGTCCGCCCCGAGGGCCACCTCGTGGTGTTCTCCCTGCGCGACCTCGCCGACGAACTCAAATCCGCCGCAACCCTGCTGACCCTGGACACCGTCTGGCGGCAGGTCTCCCGCCCCGCCGTACGCCGCCCCCGCCTCGTCACCGTCGACGAGGCGTGGCTGCTGATGAAGTCGCCGGCCGGGGCCGAGTACCTGTTCCGGATGGCGAAGGCGTTCCGCAAACGATGGGCCGGACTCACCGTGGCCACCCAGGACACCGGCGACCTCCTCGCCACCGATCTCGGCAAGGCGATCGTCGCGAACGCCGCCACCCAGATCCTCCTGCGCCAGGCCCGCAGGCCATCGACGAGATCACCCAGGTGTTCGACCTCTCCGAGGGCGAGCGGCAGTTTCTCCTGACAGCCGACCGCGGCCAGGGACTCCTCGCCGTCGGCACCCACCGCGTCGCCTTCGAAGCCGTCGTCTCCCCCACCGAGCACCACCTCATCACCACCGACCCCGCCGAACTCGCCGCCCACGCCGAACAGACCGGGGGCGAGCAGGACGTGTTCTTCGCCCCCGCTCACGAGGACGCCCCACCCGGCCCCGGCGACGAGATCGACCTCGGCATCGAGTGAACGGCTGCGCGTGAGTACTCGGTCCAGCCGCAGTCGCATTCTCGACGGTCACACAAGATCGCCCGACTGCCCTTTCTGTCTAGATCATCGCGTTGAAGTTGATCTGTGATGCATGCCACCTTGCGCGATCCAGGCACTTGGCGCCTTATGTGTATTTTGCGAGTGATTCATTTCGCCCGAATCGATGTAACTTCATCGATCTCATGGAATTTTCACAAACGGACCACAGAGTTCCGACCTTGAAACCTCGACGTGCCCGCCTCCTCGGAGGGATCGCGGCACTCACCTCGCTGACCCTTCTCGGCGCGGCATCCCCCGCACTGGCGGCAGACGTCGTGCCGGCCGTACCGGAGAACTCGTCCGCGCCGATCGGGGCAGCCGTCACCGAGGCCGTCACCCCCGAGGCGGCGATCGTCGCCGCGCAGGCGGGCAACCGGAGGGTGGAGGTGCTGGAGCGTCGTACCGAGTCCTCCACCACCTGGGCAAACCCTGACGGAACCCTTGTCACGGAGCTGAGCTCCGGGCCCGTCAGGATGCTCCGGGACGGCAACTGGGTGGACGTGGACGCCACGCTGACGCGGCGCCCGGACGGCAGTGTGGCGGCCAAGGCACACCCGCAGGAGCTGAGGCTCGCCGGAGGCGGGGGTGTACGGGCGAGTTCTGTCACTGCCGCAGCTGCCGCGCCGGACTCGGCCAACCGTGATCTGGTCACGCTCGGCATGGGAAGCCGGCGCATGGCCGTGCAGTGGAAGGGCGGGCTGCCCGCTCCGGCCGTCGCCGGTCACCAGGCCGTCTACCAGCAGGCGGTACCCGGTGCCGACCTCGTCGTCGACGCCACCCGCGACGGGTTCGAGCAGTTCCTCGTCCTGAAGGACCGCCCGGCTCAGGACAAGGCGCCGTGGACTGTTCCGCTGACGCTCCCGGGTATCGACGCGGCACAGCAGGAGGACGGCTCGGTCTCCCTCAAGGACCGCAAGTCGGGTGAGGAACTCGGCATCATGCCCGCTCCGCTGATGTGGGACGCGCAGGTCGACCCGCGCTCCGGAGAGCACACCCACTCCGTGCGGGTACCCATGACGGTGTCCCAGCAGGGCGACACCGTGGAGCTCACTCTCGCTCCGGATTCGCGTTTCCTGTCCGACCCCGGCACCGAGTACCCCGTGACGATCGACCCTGCCACGGACGCGCTCGGCACCCTCTTCGACACCTTCGTCCAGGACGGGGACACGACCGACCAATCCGCTTCGACAGACCTGAAGCTCGGCTGGCCCGGCGATTACGCGGACACGGCGAAGACCCGTAAACGCGTCGCCCGTTCCTACCTGACGTGGGACACGTCGGTCTTCGCCGATGCTCTGGTCAGCAGCGCGAAGCTGTCGCTGTACAACTACCACTCCTGGTCGTGCGAAGCCCGGCCGTGGGAGGTGTGGTCGGCGGGCGATGCCGACGCCGACACCCGTTGGGGCAACCAGCCCGCGCGCCTGCAGAAGGTCGCCACCTCGACCGAGACGCGCAGCGGTACCTGCAAGACCGCGGGATGGGTCAGCGCGGACGTCACATCGCTGGCCCAGACCTGGGCCAGCGCGAAGGCCGAGACGGGAAGCATCGCGCTCAAGGCCGCCGACGAGTCCGACACCTACGCCTGGAAGCGTTTCTATTCCTCGGAGTCGACCGCCGAGCAGATTCCGCAACTGACCGTCAGCTACAACTACCGCCCGCGGGCGGGTAACAACCTCCAGGCCGGTCCCCCGTTCTTCACCCAAGGCGGGATCTACCGGGTCAACTCCACTACCCCCACCCTCCGCTTCACCCCCGAGGACTCCAACAACGACGACTCGGTGCGCGGCACCTACCAGATCACCGACACCACCACGGGCAAGGTCGTCACGAGCCTGGTCGCGGACCCCGTACCCGTCGGCGAGACCTCCAAGGTCGTCGTCCCCGCGGGCAAACTGCTCGACGGCAGGACGTACTCCTTCCGCGCCACGACGGACGACGGCACGCACTGGGCCAACGGCTGGTCCGAGCCGGTGACGTTCACCGTCGACTCAGGGATGCGCATCACGCCGGAACTGAAAGCGCTGTCCGCGGTCAACACCGTTCTGGACGCCGCCGACGTGACCCCGGCCACCACCAGCGACAGCACGTACGCCGCCATCGCGGCGAACGGCACCAACACGGTGGGCGTCCCCTGGTCCACCGCCGACGGCATCAGCGTCCAGTCCACCGAACGCGGCACGGTGGGAGTGGGTCTGCCCGTCGCACAGCCGCGCGGTACCGCTCTGAACGGCAACGTCGTCTACGCCGACCCCGACGGTCCCGTCGACACCGTAGCCCAGCCGACCATGGAAGGCGGCGTCCGCACCTTCCAGGTCATCAAGAACGCCACCGCACCACACGACTACACCTCGGCCATGCGGCTACCCAAGGGGGCAAGGCTCACCGCCTTCGACCGCGGCACCATCCTGATCTCCTCCGGCACGGACGACGACCCGGTGGTCCACGGCCTCATCGACGCCCCTTGGGCTCGTGACGCGAACGGCAAGGAAGTACCCACGTCGTTCCGCATCGACGGCGACAAGCTCATCCAGACCGTCGAATTCACCGCCGCCACCGCCTTTCCCGTCGTGGCCGACCCCAAGATCAGCCTCGGCTGGGGCATCTACCTCAGCATGACAGGCGCTGAATGGAAGGCGTACGGCCAGATAGCCGTCGCTGCCGGCTGGGGCTCCTGGCTGTACAGCTGCACGGCGGCCAAACTGCCCGCGAAGATCACCGGCCTCGCGAAGATGGTCTGCGGCGCCGTGGGACTCAACGCCTGGACGAACGTCGGCAAGTGGCTCAAGCACGTCCGCGACTGGAATCTGTCGGCTGTGGGCTGCTACCAGATCAAGATCTGGCCGTTCAACAAGAAGTTCACCAGGCTCAGCATGAAGAACTGCCGCTAGCGGCAGTCGTCCGAGAGGCTTCTCCCCATGTCCGTACGTACGCCCTGGTGGCTGAACCTGATCGCCCTCGTCGCGGCGATCGCACCCTGCGCCGCCCTCGGCCTGCCGTGGTATGCCGCTGCCGTGGCCGCCCTGGCAACCGGAATCATCGCCGACCGGGTCTGGGAGGCGATCCTCCGACGCCGAGGACATGACCAAAAGACCACCGGAGGGCAGCGGTAGCCGATCGCGGCCCCGTGCCGACCGGCCGTACGAGCCGCATCTCCAAACCCGCCCCCGCCTTGTCACCCGGTTCTGGAGGCTGACGGCCAACACAGTCGAGGACGCAGCAGGGAAAACATGCAGGGCCTGAAGCCTTCACACACGTCTCGTTGACACGGTGGCCGCTCCTGATCCGTCAGGGGCGGCCACCGCTGTTTTCGTTGGGCTCCGTGGGTCGACCCACGGAGCCCAACGCGTTCCCGATCACCGCCGTCCGCGCGGACAACCTGCGCGCTCTGGAGGCCCGTTCGCCATGCTCAGCGCTCGTACTGTGAGTTCGCCTCGGCCTTCGGCCCCGGCCGACAGCGGCTCACCGCTGAAGGACTACCTGCGCGACCCCGCCGGTACCGTCCGCTCCTTCCTGGACCACTTGACGAGTTGGGCCGCAGCCTGGGGACCAGTCGTCGGTCCAGTTCTGGCGATCGCCGCCGTTCTGCTGGTGTGGGCGCGCTGGTGGTGGCGCCGCCGCTGCCGCCGCGCCCTCGCGGACGGTGCCCGTCTGATCGCCGTGCTCCCGCCGCCGGCCGTCGACCCGTCGGGCGCCGAGGCCCTGTGGGCGAACCTCCTCGGCCTGCTGCGCCCGGGGTGGCGGCGTCGCCTCACCGGCCAGCCCCATGTCGCGTGGGAGTACGTCTTCGACCGGGAGACGATCCGCCTGCGTCTGTGGGTTCCTGGGACCGTCCCCCAGGGGACGGTGGAACGGGCCGTCGAGGCCGCGTGGCCGGGTGCTCACACCCGCACCACCCCCGTATCCGTCACCCAACAGGTCGACACCGAGTCGGCGGGCGGTGAGATGCGGCTCGCCCGCGCCGAGGCCCTCCCTGTGCGCACCGCCTTCCCCGTCGACCCGGTCCGCGCCCTCCTCGGCGCCCCCGCCGGGCTCGGCCGCGGCGAGGAGGCCGTCGTCCAGATCCTCGCCCGCCCGGTCACCGGCCACCGGGTGAAGAAGGCGCGGCGTGCGGCCCGCCGTTTCCACGCCGAGCAGTCCACCCACCTGCCCGGCCGTCTCCTCGACCTGCTCGCTCCCGGCCCGCACCACCGTGCCCCCACCGTACGGCCGGTGATGGACCGCCAGACGGCGTTGAGTACCGCAGCGGAGGACCGGGCGATCGTGTCGAAGGAGCGCGGCGCGTCGTACGAGACCCGGATCCGGTACGCCGTCACCGCCATCGTCCCCGAAGAGCTCGACGCGAAGACCCGTGCGGTGACGCGGGACCGGCTGCGGGGGCGGTGTCATGCGATCGCGTCGGCGTTCGCCGCGTTCACCGAGCACAACTACTACCGCCGCGCCCGCATCCGCCGTCCCGCCCTGCGGGTAGCCGAACGGCGCCTGGGCAAGGGTGACTTGCTGTCGCTGCCCGAGCTGGCGGCGATCGCGCACCTGCCGTGGGACGAGGCGATCCCCGCCCTCCCCCGCGCGGGCGCCGGCGCCCGCG
>NZ_LIRL01000193.1 GCF_001419795.1 Streptomyces niveiscabiei | reverse complement strand
TCCCCCAACTCCCCCAGTTCCACCGGCAGTTTGAAGGTCACGTTCTCCACAACCGTCTCCTCGACCTCGACGTCCTCGAATCCCAGCTCCGCGAGCCGCCCCAGCGCCTGTACCACCAGCGCCTCCGGCACGCTCGCCCCGGCCGTCAGCCCGACCGTGCGGACGTCCCTCAGCCACCCGGCGTCCAGCAGCACCGGGTCCGTGAGGAGCCGCGCGGGTGTACCGGCGGCCCGCGAAACCTCCACCAGCCGCAGCGAGTTGCTGGAGTTCGCCGACCCCACGACCAGCACCAGGTCACTGCGCCCGGCGATCGCCTTGACCGCGTTCTGCCGGTTCTGGCTGGCGTAACAGATGTCGGCGGCCCCGGGCCCGGTGATGCCGGGGAACCGTTCCTTGAGCACGGCGACGATCTCGGCCGTGTCGTCGACGGACAGCGTGGTCTGCGTCAGGTAGGCGGCCCGTGCCCCCGGAGCCAGTTCGAGCTTCCGCGCCTGCGCCACGTCGGCGACGACGACCGTCCGCTCCGGCACCTCCCCATATGTCCCCTCGATCTCCTCGTGGTCGGCGTGCCCGATGAGGATCAGCGTGTCCTTGGTGCGGGCGTACCGGATCGCCTCCTGGTGGACCTTGGCGACCAGCGGGCACGTCGCGTCGACGACCGTCAGCTCGCGGCCCCGCGCGTTCTCGCGGACCTGCGGGGAGACGCCGTGCGCGGAGAACACGCACACCGCGCCGGCCGGCACCTCCTCCTCCGAGTCGACGAACCGGGCGCCCTTGCCCTCCAGTTCCCGCACGACGTGCTCGTTGTGGACGATCTGCTTGCGGACGTACACGGGCGCGCCGTGGATCTCCAGCGCGCGTTCCACGGTCTCGATGGCCCGGTGCACTCCGGCACAGGCCCCCCGTGGCGCGGCGAGCAGCACTCGCGGTGTGGCGGACTGCATGGTTTCCCCCTCGGGATGGTCGGAACCGGATTCTGGAACCCGTGCGCAACCGCATCTTCGTCACGGCCCCTTGCCGGGGAATACGCGGCGAGTTGGCCCCGGCTTGGCGGCAAGCGGGCGCCAATCGCGGACCCAGTGGCCACCAAGTCGGCGCTGGCATTCTCGCTTTCTCCGCACCGCCCGCATTCCGCAGGGAAATTCCACCAGAGAGCGACACTCCATGAGCGGTCTGATCGTCCCTCCCGGCCACGGCAGGAAACTCGTCACGAAAGCGCAGGACGTGACGTTCAAAGTCACCGCGGCGGACGGCTCCTCCTCGTCCGTGTTCGAGGTGGTCGTACCGCCGGGCTTCGACGTCGGCGCGCACGCGCACAGCGCGTCCCAGGAGTTCTTCTACGTCCTGGAGGGCGAGCTGGAGCTGTTCGCGTTCGAGCCGGCCGAGCGTACCGAGGAGACCTGGCACGGCTGGGAGTCCCCGAAGGGCGAGCGCCCGGTCCGGGCGGTGACCGGCAGCTGCATGTTCGTGCCGCCGGGCACCCCGCACGCCTTCCGCAACGCCTCGGACGCCCCGGCCCGGATGCTCTTCCAGAGCTCCCCCTCGCCCGACCACGAGCGGTACTTCGAGGAGATCGTCGAGATCTTCGCGGCCGGCCCCTCGGTGGACCCGGAGGCGGTCGAGCGGATGCGCCGGCGCTACGACGTCCAGCAGATCACCCCGCTCCGCTTCACCCCGCCCGCAGAAAGGACGGTGGCCCCGTGACCACCAACGACAGCGTCCCCCTCGTCCACGCGAGCCTCGGCGCCCGTGAACTCGCCGCCGTCGCCGAGGTGTTCGCCTCCGGCTGGCCGGCCGGGCAGGGCCCGCGGGGCAAGGCGTTCGAGGCGCAGCTGAAGCAGCGGTACGGCGTCGGCGACGCGGTCGCGCTGAGCAACTGCGGCGCGGCGCTGCACCTGGCGATGCTGGCGCTCGGCGTCGAGCCGGGCGACGAGGTGATCGTCGCCGACTACACGTTCCCGGCCCCGGCGCACGCGGTGCGCTACGTCGGTGCCACGCCCGTCTTCGCGGACGTGCGGGCCGACACCGGCACGGTCGACCCGGAGGCGGTGGCCGCGCTGATCGGGCCGCGCACGGTCGGGGTGATCGCCGTCGACACGGTCGGCCTGCCCGCCGACTACGACGAGCTGATGGCGCTCGCCGACCGGCACGGGCTGTTCGTCGTCGAGGACGCGGCCTGCGCGGTCGGCGCGAGCTACCGGGGGCGGCCGGCGGGCGCGCTCGCGCCGGTCGCCTGTCTCTCCTTCCACGGCCGCAAGGGCGCCAGCAGCGGGGAGGGCGGGGCGCTGCTCGCCGCCGATCCGGTGATCGGCGCGGACGCGCGGCTGCGGTCGTCGTTCGGCATCGGCAGCATCTACGACCAGGCGCAGGTGGTCGGGCTGCCGATCCCGACGTTCACCGACATCGGCTACAACTACAAGCTCTCCGACATCGCCGCCGCGATCCTCGAGGTCCAGCTGGACCGGGTGGACGAACTCCTCGCCCGCCGCAGCACGGTCGCCGCCCGGTACGCCGAACTCCTCGCCGACGAGGAGCTGCTGACGCTGCCGTACGTCCCCGGCGACCGCACCCACGCCTGGCAGTCGTACCTCGTCACCCTCTCCCCGCTCGTCGACCGCTCCGCCCTCGCCGCCTCGCTGCGCGCGCAGGGCATCGGCTGCGGGCACGGCACCTGGGCGAGCCATCTCCAGCCGGTCTACGACGCCGTGCAGAGCTGCCCCGTCTCGGCGGACCTCTTCCACCGCAACCTCGCCCTGCCCATGCACGCCGAGCTCCGTGACGACCAGGTCGAGCGGGTCGTGGACGTGCTGCGGGCGGAGCTCAAGAACAACGTCCGCACGTCCTGACGGGAGAGCCCGTGCTTGTCGTCTGTCTTGTCGGGGCGGGGCCGCGTGGGCTGTCCGTCCTGGAGCGGCTGTGCGCAAACGAGCGGAAGTCGCCCGCGCACGGGGCGGTGACCGTGCACGTCGTCGACCCGTACGCGCCGGGCGCCGGGAAGGTGTGGCGTACGGACCAGTCGCGGCGGCTGCTGATGAACACGGTCGCCTCGCAGGTCACGATGTTCACGGACCACACGGTGACGATGGACGGGCCGGTGGAGGAGGGGCCGAGCCTGCATGAGTGGGCCGCGGGGCGGCTCGGTCCTGACGACTATCCGACGCGGGCTCTGTACGGGGCGTACCTGGAGGACGTGTTCCGTACGGTGCGGGACTCGGCGCCGGCGCACGTCACCGTCGTGGAGCACCGCACGTCCGCGGTCGCGCTCGACGACTCGGCGGACGGCACGCAGTCCCTGCTGCTGGCCGACGGCACACGGCTGGGCGGGCTGGACGCGGTGGTCCTCGCGCAGGGGCACCTTCCCGTCCGCCCGGCGCCCGGTGAGCCTCGCGGCGCCGGGTACTTCGCCCCCGCGAACCCCGCCGACCTCGACCTGTCCGGGATCGCTCCGGGCGAGACCGTCTTCGTACGCGGGCTCGGGCTGAACTTCTTCGACGTGCTCGCGCTGCTCACGGAGGAGCGGGGCGGCAGGTTCGTGCGGGATGCCGGGCGGCTGCGGTACGAGCCCTCGGGGCGGGAGCCGCGCATCGTCGCCGGGTCGCGGCGCGGGGTGCCGTACCACGCGCGCGGCGAGAACCAGAAGGGGGCGTACGGGCGTCACGAGCCCCGGGTCCTGACCCTGGCGGCCGTCGCCCGGCTGCACCGGCGGGCCGAGAACGGGGAGCGGCTGTCGTTCGCCGCGGATCTGTGGCCACTGATCGCCAAGGAGGTCGAGAGCGTCTACTACGGCACGCTGCTGTCCGCGCGTGACTCGTTCGTACGGGAGTTCCTGGCGGCCCCGGACCGTGCCGCCGAGGCCCGGCTCCTGGACGCCGCCGGGGTCGCGCCCGGTGAGCGGTGGGACTGGGAGCGGGTGGCCCGGCCGTGGCTCGGGCAGGACGTGAGCTCCCCGGACGCGTACCGGGCGTGGCTCCTGGCGCACCTCGCGGACGACGTCCGCGCGGCCAGGGCGGGCAACGTGCGCGGGCCGCTCAAGGCCGCCCTCGACGTGCTGCGCGACCTCCGCAACGAGATCCGCGCCGCCGTCGACCACGGGCGTCTGGAGGGCGGTTCGTACCGGGACGACGTGCAGGGCTGGTACACGCCGCTGAACGCGTTCCTGTCGATCGGGCCGCCCGTCTCGCGGGTCGCGGAGCTGATCGCGCTGATCGAGGCGGGCGTGGTGGCCATCCTCGGGCCACGGGTCCGGGTGACGGCCGGCGACGGCTTCACCGCCGTCTCCGGTGTCGTGCCGGGGCCGCCGGTACGGGCGACTTCGCTGATCGAGGCACGGTTGCCGGAGCCGGACCTCGCGCGTACGGCGGACCCGTTGCTGCGGGGGCTGCTGGATACCGGTCGGGCGCGGCGGTTCACGATCGCCGGGTCCTGCGGGACGCAGGTCGCGACGCGGGGGCTGGCCGTCACGGAACGCCCGTACCGGGTGATCGACGCGACCGGGCGGGCCCATCCGCGCCGGTTCGCGCTGGGGGTCCCGACGGAGGGCGTGCACTGGGTGACCGCCGCCGGGATACGGCCGGGCGTGGACTCGGTGATCCTGGGCGACGCGGACGCGGTGGCGCGGACGGTGCTGGCGCTCGAACCGGCTGTCACGACTCTGGGAGCGTCCGCATGACCGACCACGACCTCGGCCTCCTCTCCCCCGTCCGCGCCGGCACCCCCGCCGAAGCGGCCACCTCCGACACCGCCTGGCTCCAGGCCATGCTGGACGCCGAAGCCACGCTGGCCCGGGCCCAGGCCGCCATCGGCGTGGTCCCCGTCGAAGCCGCCGAGGCCATCACCGAGGCCGCCCGCGCCGAGCGGTTCGACGTGGCGGCCCTCGCGCTCACCGCCCGGGAGACCGCGAACCCCGTCGTCGGGCTCGTCGCGGCCCTCACGCGGGTCGTCGCCAAGACCTCGCCCGAGGCCGCCGCGTACGTCCACCACGGCTCGACCAGCCAGGACGTCTTCGACACCGGCGCGATGCTCGTCGCCGTCCGGGTGCTCTCCCTCGTCCGCGCCGACCTGGAACGCGCCGCCGCCGCCCTCGCCGAACTCGCCGTGCGGCACCGCGACAGCGCCATGGCCGGAAGAACCCTCTCGCTGCACGCCGTGCCCACCACGTTCGGGCTGAAGGCGGCCGGCTGGCGCCGGCTCGTGCTGGACGCCCGCGATCGGGTCGCGGCGCTGCTGGACGGCGGGCTGCCGTTCTCGCTGGGCGGGGCCGCCGGGACGCTCGCCGGTTATCTGGAGGCGGGCCCGGTGGGACCGCTGCTCGACGCGTACGCCGTGGAGACGGGCCTCGCCCGGCCGCCCCTGCCCTGGCACGCGCTGCGCACCCCGGTCGCCGACCTCGCGGCCGTCCTCGCCCTCACCACCGGCGCGCTCGGGAAGATCGCCGTGGACGTGCAGTCGCTCGCCCGGACCGAGGTCGGTGAGGTCGCCGAGCCCTCGCCGGCCGGGCGGGGCGCGTCGTCCGCGATGCCGCACAAGAGCAACCCCGTGCTGGCGACCCTGTTGCGCAGCGCCGCGCTCCAGGTGCCGGTGCTGGCGGCGGGGCTGACGCAGTGCATGGTGACCGAGGACGAGCGGTCCGCCGGGGCCTGGCATGCGGAGTGGCTGCTGCTGCGGGAGTGCCTGCGCCTGGTGGGCGGCGCCGCGCACACGGCCGTGGAGCTGGCCGAGGGGCTGGTGGTCCGGCCGGAGCGGATGCGGGCGAACCTGGAGCTGACCGGCGGCCGGATCGCCTCGGAGCGGATCTGTGCCGCCCTGGCGAAAGAGCTCGGCAAGGCCCGCGCCCGCGCGGTGGTGACCGAGGCATCCGCTGAGGCGGACCGCAGCGGGCGCGCCCTCGGTGACGTCCTGGGCGAACTGCCCGAGGTGACCGCCCGTCTGACGGCGGACCGCATCTCGCGGCTCCTGGACCCCGGCGCGTACACGGGCGCCGCCGCCCTGCTGATCGACGACGACGTCATCCGGCACTGAACCCCCGAACGATCAATTTCCGAGAATTCCCATACTGCTGAGAGGCGAATGCCGGACATGCCCATTCTCTGCAAGCCCGCGGTGCGCGTACCGGAATACGTCATCACGATGGAACAGACCCTGGATTTCGCCCGCACAGCGCACGCGGGAAAACCCCAATTGCCGCTCGCGCTCCGGCTGATAGAGAACACCGGGGTGAAGAAACGACACCTGGTCCAGCCGATCGAGAAGACCTTGTCCCACCCCGGTTTCGAGGAACGGAACCGGATCTACGAGATGGAGTCGAAGAAGCGCTGCCCGGACGCGATCGAGGAGGCGCTGGCGAACGCGCTGCTGCGGGCCGAGGACATCGACGCGATCATCTACGTGTCGTGCACCGGCTTCATGATGCCCTCGCTGACGGCCTGGCTGATCAACACGATGGGCCTGCGCTACGACACCCGCCAGCTGCCCATCGCCCAGCTCGGCTGCGCGGCGGGCGGCGCGGCGATCAACCGGGCCCACGACTTCTGCGCGGCGCACCCGGACAGCAACGTCCTGATCGTGTCGTGCGAGCTGTGCTCGCTGTGCTACCAGCCGGACGCGGACGACATCGGCTCGCTGCTGTCGGACGGCCTGTTCGGCGACGCGGTCGCGGCGGCCGTCGTGCGCGGCCGGGGCGGCCCGGGCGTCACCGGCGTCCAACTGGCCCGCAACGCCTCGTACTTGATCCCTAACACGGAGGACTGGATCTCGTACGCGGTGAAGGACACCGGGTTCCACTTCCAGCTCGACCGCCGGGTGCCGGGCACGATGGAGCCGCTCGCGCCGGTCCTCAAGGACCTCGCGGCCGGTCACGGCTGGGACGCCGGGGACCTGGACTTCTACGTCATCCACGCGGGCGGCCCGCGCATCCTGGACGACCTCGCGAAGTACCTCGGGGTCGACGGCGCGGTCTTCCGGCACAGCTGGGGGACGCTCACCGAGTACGGGAACATCGCCAGCGCCGTCGTCCTCGACGCCCTGCGCAGGCGGTTCGAGGAAGGCCCGCTGCCCACCGGGGCGACCGGCCTGATCGCCGGGTTCGGGCCCGGCATCACCGCAGAGATGGCCCTCGGCACCTGGGTCGACGACCACCAGTCCACGGGGAGGACCGCATGAACGACCACGACACCACGCCCACTTCGGACCGCGTGATGCGGCTGATCAACGGCTACTGGGCGACCGGGATGGTGGGGACGGCGGCGACGTACGACCTGTTCACGCACCTGGAGGACGGCGCCGGCAGCCCCGAGGAGCTGGCGGCGCGGGCCGGGATCGCGGTGCGCGGGGCGCGGGCCCTGCTGGACGGGCTGGTCGCGCTGGAGCTGGTCGAGGTGGCCGGCGGGCGCTACCGCAACTCCCGTGAGGCGTCGGCGTTCCTGGTCGCGGGCCGGCCCGCGTCGCTGGCGGCGTTCGCGCGGCTGAAGATGGGCCACCTGGGGTCGCTGGCCGCGCTGCCGGACGTCGTGAAGGCGGGCGGTCCGGTGTCGGACGCGGTCGTGGAGGTCGCCGACAACCCGCACTGGGAGAACCTGGTCCAGGCGATCGCCGCGCAGTCCGTGCCCGTCGCGCACATCGCCGCCGAGGAGCTGGGGCTGGCCGACGCCGGGAAGATCTCCGTGCTGGACGTCGGCGGCGGTTCCGGGGTCTGCTCGGCGGTGTGGCTCGGCCTCAACCCGGACGCCCGCGCCACCCAGATCGACTGGGCGCCGATCAACGCCATCGCCCGGCGGCTGCTCGCCGAACAGGGGGTGGGCGACCGGGTCGAGCATGTGGACGGCGACTTCCACACCGTCGGCTTCGGGGACGGGGAGCACGACGTCGTCATGTACTCCAACATCGCCCACCAGGAAGGGCCCGCGGACAATGAGGCGGTGTTCGCCCGGATCCGCCGGGCCCTGAAGCCGGGCGGCACGCTCGTCGTCTCCGACTACATCACCGACGACGAGCGCAGCGGCCCGCCGTTCGCGCTGACCTTCGCCGGGGAGATGCTCCTCAAGAGCCGGCACGGGTCGACCTGGCGGCGCGGCGACTATCGGGCGTGGCTGACGGCGGCCGGGTTCGAGGAGGTGCGGTTCGTGGAGACGCCGTCGCCGACGACCCTCGTCCTGGCGCGGTGACACAAGGCGCGGTGACCCCCGGGAGGGTCACCGCGCCAGAGGTTCAGGAGCGTTCCAGCTCCGGTGCCTGCCGCAGTATTTCCAGTTCGAGGTGTTGCAGCGCGGGGCTGGGTGAGATGCCGAGCCCCTCCACCATCTTCTTCTGGTGGGCGCGCAGCACCGACAGCGCGTCGGCCTGCCGCCCCGACCGGTACAGCGCGAGGGTGAGCAGCTCGCAGCCGTACTCCCGCAGCGGGTGGGCCTGCGTGAAGGCGACCAGTTCGGGAACCGCCATCTCGTGGCTGCCGACGGCGATGAGGGTGGCGCACCTGCCCTCGATCACCGACAGCCGCAGTTCCTCCAGGCGGACCGCCTCGGGCGCGACGTGCGGTGCGCCCGCGACCTCCGCGTACGCCTCGCCGCGCCACAGGCCGAGGCCGGCCTCGAACGCGTACAGGGCGCGCTGCGGATCGCCCCGGTCGAGGGCCTGCCACCCGGCGGTGGCGTGCTCCCAGAACCGGTGCGCGTCGACCTCGACGGCCCGGCTGTCGAGGAGGTAGCCGCGTCCGCGCGTGCACAGGACGGTGGCCGGGGTGCGGGGGGCGCGGTGGGGTTCGAGGGCGCGCCGCAGGTTGGCGATGTACGCGTGCAGCGAGGTGATCGCGGACTGCGGTGGCCGGCCCTCCCACAGGGCGTCGACGAGCGTGTCGACGGAGACGGGCTGGCCGACCTGGCTGACCAGCAGGACGAGCGCGGCGCGCTGCTTGGGCGCCCCGAGGTCGACCCAGCGGCCGTCGACGGCGGCCTCGACGGGGCCGAGGACCCGGAACTCGACGCCGGTGGCGGGAGCTGGCCGGCGCGGCGGGCGTTGCGGGTCGTCCGGCCCCGCGGACCGCACGGGGGGCCGGTCCCCGCGGCGGGGGCCGGTGTCGAGGTCGAGTGCCTTGCTGACGTACTGCTTGAGTGTCTCGTTGGCGCGTCTGAGTTCGCGGACCTCGTGTTCGAGCTCGGCGATGCGCCGCGCACCGGTGCCTTCCGTCGAGGTGTCGCGGCGGAGTTCTCTGTCCCTCGTCTCCGTGTGCATAGATCTCTTGCCCCCGTTGCCGTGTTTCCGTGCGTGCGGTCGCCCCTGCCACGGGACCCCGGCGGGGTCGCCGTGGCAGAGACGGTTCACCTGCCGCTGTAGGCGGGTACCTGGCCGCTGTCGCCCGTCGCCGTGCCGGCGTCGTCGCGGCGGTGGAACAGCTTGCTGGGCCACCACATCCAGCGGCCCACGTCGAGGGTGAGCGCGGTGACGAGCACCGAGCGCACCACGAGCGTGTCGAGGAGGACGCCGAAGGCGACGGCGAAGCCGAGTTCGACGGCGAAGACCAGCGGCAGGGAGGCCATCGCGGCGAAGGTGCCCGCGAGGACGACGCCCGCCGAGGTGATGACCCCGCCGGTGGAGGAGAGGCCGGTGAGCGCGGCGCGCCGGGTGCCGTGCAGGGCGGCGTCCTCGCGGACGCGGGTGACCAGGAAGATGTTGTAGTCGATGCCGAGGGCGACGAGGAACACGAACGCGAGCAGCGGGAACGAGGCGTCGGCCCCGGCGAGGCCGAAGACGTGCTCGAAGACGAGACTGCTCACGCCGAGGGCGGCGCCGAACGACAGCAGGACGGTCGCCATCAGCAGCAGCGGCGCGACGACCGCGCGCAGCAGCAGGCCGAGGATGAGCAGGACGACGAGGAGGACGATCGGGATGATCACCTTCGAGTCGCGGGCCGCCGCGTTCTCCGTGTCGACCATGATCGCGGTGGAGCCGCCGACCTGCGCGTCCGCCCCCTCGATCTTGTGGACGGCGGTGCGGGCGCGGTCGACGGTGCTCATCGCCCCCTCGCTGCTGGGCTCGTCCTTGAGCTGGGCGAGCAGGACCGCTTCGCCGTCCTTGACGACGGGGTCGCCGACGCCGGTGATCCCGGGTACGGCCGCGAGCGCCGTCCTCACCTGCGCGGCGGCGTCGGCCTTGGCGACGACGTAGACGGGGTCGCCGGAGCCGGCCGGGAAGTGCTCGGCGCGGATCTCCTCGCCGACCGCCATCTGCGGCTTGTTCGTGAACTGGTCCTTGTTGGACAGCCCGGAGGCGTTCAGCCCGAGGGCGCCCAGCGCCATCGCGCCGAGCACGAGGACCGTGCCGGCCCACACCAGGCGGGGCCGGCCGGAGATGGCGTTCCCGACCCGGTCCCAGACGCTCTCCTTGGCCTGCGCCTCGGCGCCGTACACGGGTTTCTTCGGCCAGAAGATCCACCGCCCGCAGGCGACGAGGAGGGCCGGCATGAGGGTCGTCATGGCGAGCAGGCCGACGATGATGCCGATCGCGCAGGCGGGGCCCATGCCCTTGGTGGAGTTGAGGACGGCGAGGGTGAGGAGCATGAGGCTGACGGCGACGGTCGCGGCGCTGGCGACGATCGCGGGCCCGGAGCGGTAGAGGGCCTCGGCCATCGCCTCGTGCCGGTCCTCGTGGCGGGCGAGTTCCTCTCTGTAGCGGGAGATCAGCAGCAGCGCGTAGTCGGTGGCGGCGCCGAAGAGGAGGACGACGAGGATGAAGCTGGTCTGTTTGTTGACGACCAGTCCGGCGTTCTCGGCGAGGAGGTAGATGAACGCCTCCGCCGCCATCAGGGCGACCCCGACGGTGAGCAGCGGCAGCAGGGGCAGCAGCGGGCTGCGGTAGGTGAGCAGCAGGATCGCCACGACGACCAGCGCGGTGATGGTGGTGAGCGCGCCGCCTCCGCCGAACGCCTTGATGGAGTCGGCCCCGTACCCGGCGGGCCCGGCGACGTGGAAGCCGAGCCCCTGCGCGTCCTTCTTGCCGACCTCGGTCATCGCGTCGACGACCTTGCCGAGCCCTTCCCAGCCGGTCTTGTCCTTGCGGACCTGGACGACGGTCTGGAGGGCCTTGCCGTCCTCGGAGACCACCGGGCCCTGGGGTTCGCCGACGACGTTGGTGATGGACTTGAACGCGGTGGCGTCCGCGCGCGCCTTGGCGAGGTCGGCGGGGGTGGTCCCGGCGGCCCGGTCGTAGACGACGATCGCGGGGACGGTGTCGGCGGGCATCAGCTTCTGGGCGCGCTCGACGACGGCGGTGGACTCGGCGTTGCCCGGCAGCCAGGCCGAGTTGTCGTTCTCCTCCGCGTCACCGAGCTTCCCGGCGAGCATCAGCGCCGGAACCAGGATCACGGCCCAGATCGCGATGACGACCCACTTGCCCACCCTTCCGCTGGGCAGGGCGGCCAGTTTTCGCAGCATGCGTGTGGTCTCCAGTGTTCTTGTGGGGGACGGGTGTTCCTTCGGGTCTCACGTGTCCAGGAGGCGGGCCCGGACGTGTCCGAGGGCCAGCAGCACCGGGATATCAGTGAGCAGCGGAAAGTGGTAGGCGAAGGGACGGGGTCCGACCATGTCGGGCGGTCCGTCGTAGCCGCCGTCGGCCTTCTGCCGCTCCAGGAGCCAGGTGAGAGCGGCGCCGAGGGCGCGGGAGTCGTCGGCGTGGCAGAGGGTGACGATGCCGTAGGCGGTGCTGATGTCGTCGCTGGGGTCGCCGGGGCGCATGCCCCAGCCGCCGTCGTCGTTCTGGGTGTCGAGGACGGTGCGCTCCACGCGGGCGGCCATGGCGCCGGAGCGCAGGTCGTCGGGGTGGGCGGTGCAGGCGGCGAGGCGGACCCGGAAGAGGCTGTGCAGCCGGGAGCGGCTCCAGCCGGGTTCGAAGCCGCCGTCCGCGTCCTGGTGCTCGGCGAGGAACCCGAGCGCTTTCGCGCGCTGGGGCGCGGTCTCGGGGTGCGGGCCGAGGGCGCCGACGGCGGCGGCCGTCATGCAGGGTTCGGAGGAGGCGCCGGCGACGTACGTGGGGAAGCCGCCGTCGGTGCCCTGGACGGCGAGGAGGGCGGCGACGCCGGCGCGGACGGTCCCGGCGTGGGCGACGGGGTCGACGGCGTGCAGGAACTCCAGGGCGCAGGAGGTGTCGTCGACGTCGTTCTGCGCGACGGCCGGTGACATGGACCAGCCGCCGGTGAGGGGGGTGCCCCGGGAGAGGGAGGGCAGGGGGGCGCCGCCGCGTTCGGCGGCGAGCGTGGAGGCCATGCGGCGCAGCAGGGCGAGGTCGGCGCCGGCCGCGTGCAGGGCGAGGCCGCCGGTGGAGGTGCACCAGTTGTGCATCTCCAGGACGAACGGGAAGCCGCCGTCGGGGCGTTGGTGGCGCAGGAGGGTGGCGAGGCCGCGCCGTACGGTGTCGTCGTGGCGGCCGGTGCCGGCGAGGGCGTGCAGCACCAGCAGGTGCATGAGGGCGTAGCCCTCCCAGACGGTGGTGTCCGGGTCGGTGGCGAGCAGGGTGTCGAGGGCCGCTTCGGTGGCCTGGTTGCGGACGTCGAGGGCGGTGGCGAGGATCAGGGTGATCGCGGCCTGCTGGACGGCGGCCCAGGAGTGCAGCGGGTCGGTGGGGACGTGTCCGCCGCCGGGGAGTTCCGCGTCGGCGGGCAGCGGGCAGCCGAGGACCGACAGCACGGCGTAGACCATGAGGCGGCGCCGGGTGGAGATGAAGCCGGGCGCCGAGCCCAGGATGTTCGCGGCGAGGGTCCCGGCGAGGACGCTGTTGCCGCCCGCCGTGCGCCCGGCGGCGCCCTCGACGGCGTGGGTGGCGAGGACGCGGTCGAGGGCGTCCGGGGACTCCAGGTGGCCGCGCAGGTAGCCGAGGAGGCGTTCGCGGGCCGGGGAGGCGGTGCCGGTGCGGGTCATGAGGGCGAGGGCGAGGGCGGATTCGAGGACCCGGCTCTCGCACTGTTCGCGTATCGCGCCGTCGTCGTCGGTTCTGGCGCTGATATGGGCGGTCAGGCGGGCGGTGGCGCGGCGGAGTTCGGCCGGGGTGATCCCCTGGGGCAGTCGCAGCGGGGCCGGGCGCGTGAGGTCGGCGATCTTCATGTCGTGCTCCTGTCTGGTGCGGCCTGGGTGGCGGAGAACGGGCCCGGCCCCTGCGAGGGGGGCCGGGCGGTGCGGGTCAGCCGACGCTCTGGGCGAACCGGAAGAACCCGTACGGGTCGTACTTCCGCTTGGTCCGGGCGAGGCGCGCGTAGTTCTCGGCGTAGTAGGAGCGCCGCCAGTCGGGCAGCCGGGGGTCGATGAAGTTCTGGTAGGTCTCGCCCTGCGAGTAGGGGTCGATGACGGCGAACCCGTCGTCGACGAACTCCCAGGCGGCGGCCTTGGCCTCCTGGCTCACCGAGGCCGCGTTGGAGGTGAGGTAGCTGACGGAGAAGAGGCTGTCGCGGTGGACGTAGGCGGTGGCGTCGCGGGCGACGGTGTTGGCCCGGCCGCCGAGCGCGGAGATCTGGAGCTGGCGCATCTGCCCGCCCGCGAACCGGTTGGCGTCGAACGTCTCCAGGGCCTTGGCCCAGCCGTCGCGGGGCATGCCGCGCTCCTTGAAGAGGCGGCTGCGCCAGGCGCCGAACGCGGGGCGCTGGATCTTCCCGTCGGGCGAGGTGTCGGTGCGGTGGCACTGCTGCACGGACAGTTCGGAGCACTGGTAGAGCTGCATGAGGATCGCCCGGTAGGGGGCGGTGAACTTCTGCTGGTAGACCGGCGGCCGGCCGACCAGGGAGATCAGGCGGGCGATCTCGGCGTCGAACCCGGCGCCGGTGTCGACCGAGCCGAGGAACACGGACGCGGTGGGTACGCCGCCGGGGCCCGCGTCGGTGAGGGTGACGTTGACGCCGCTGCCGATGGTCCAGGGCGCGTCGGGCAGCCACTGGGTCCAGCCGTCGAGCATGTCGAGGGCCTGGTCGAACGTCCACACGAGGTTGATCGCGGCGACGTTCGTCAGCGGCGAGGGCGTGATGTCGTACGAGGTGACGATGCCGAAGTTGCCGCCGCCACCGCCGCGCAGCGCCCAGTACAGGTCGCTGTTGCAGTGCGGGGACGCGGTGACGGTCCGTCCGTCGGCGAGGACGACCTGCGCCGCGGTCACCTTGTCGGAGGCGATGCCGATGCTGCGGGTGAACAGGCCCATGCCGCCGCCCTGGAGGAACCCGCCCGCGGCGACGGTCGGGCAGTAGCCGCCGGAGATGCCGAGCCCGGCCGGGGCGAGGGTGTCGGCGATGTCGACGAGCTGGGCGCCGGGCCCCATCCGCACCGAACTCTCGCCCAGGGTGATGGAGTTGAGCTGGGAGACGTCGATGATCAGGCCCTGCGTGGTGGAGTAGCCGGCCGCGCTGTGGCCGCCGCTGCGGGCGGCGACGGGGATGCCGTGGGCGGCGGCGAAGCGGACGCAGGCGGAGACGTCGGCGGCGGAGGCGCAGTAGGCGACGGCCTGGGGGGCCGCGCTGTCGAACTGGACCTGGTAGAGCTGCTTGGCCCGCTGGTAGTCGGCGTCGGCGGGAAGCACGAGACGCCCTTGGAGGCGGTCGGCGAGCTTGCCCCAACGGCCGCTGACCGTGGCGGACTTGGGCCGCGCGGCGCCGGTCAGCGCGGTCGTGGTGAGCGCGGCGGCGCCGACGGCGAGGAAGGACCTTCTGTCGATCATGGTGTTTCTTCCGGGTTGGTGAGGCGGTGCGGTCGGGCGGCGGGTCACGGGGCGCGGTGGCCGAGGACGAGGGCGAGTGCCTCCCCCAGGGCCTCGGCCGGGTCCGCCTCGGCGCCTGCCGCACGCCAGGCCACGTGCTGGTCGGGACGGACCAGGACCGCGCCGGCGCCCGCCGGGTCGGTGCCGGGCAGGGACTGCCAGGCGGCCTCGTCGAGGCGGGTCACGGTCAGCGGGACGGACAGCTTGCCGGCGACCTGCTCGGCGGCCTCGGCCCAGGCGGCGGCGTCCGGGCCGGTGAGCAGCGCGAAGCCGGTGCCGACCAGGTCGTGGGTGGAGCGGCGCTCGCCGTCGCGCCCGGTCCAGGCGTGCGGCAGGAGGTGGCCGGGGCGGGTGGTGGGCCGGTACACGTCGCCGAGCGGTGAACGGGCGGGCGGTGCGCTGCCGTCGGGGACGACCGCGCCCTGCTCGTAGGCGAAGCCGGTCTCCACGTCCAGGGCCTGGCACTCGGCCCGGTGGGTCGCGAAGATCTCCGCCGCGCGGGCCCGCTGCGCCGCCCCGACGGGGGTCGGCGAGAAGTAGGAGAAGAACGCGACGGTACGGCGCTCCGGCGGCACGTGCGGGCCGAGGCCCACGGCGGCGTCGATGACGACCTGGTGGTGTCCGGCGGCGGACATCGCCCAGCCCAGGTTGAACTGGCCGACCGGGCGGCGCTCGGCCTCGTACGTGTCGAGCAGGCCGTCTCCCGCGCGGCCCGTCACCACGGAGGCGAGCTTCCAGGCGAGGTTGTGCGCGTCCTGGATGCCGCTGTTGAGCCCGAGCCCGACGGCCGGGGGCTGCCGGTGGGCGGCGTCGCCGACCAGGAACACCCTGCCCTGCCGGTAGCGCTCGGCGATGACCGCCTCCACGCTCCAGCTCGTCACGTCGTGCAGGGTCAGCTCCAGCTCGGGCAGGCCCAGCACCTCGCGGATCCGGCCGGTGACGGCCGCCTCGTCGGTGCGGTCGATCCCGGCGAGCGGCAGGTGCAGGCCCCACTCCTCGCACTGCTTGCCCCAGGTCGGGCCCATCTCGATGAGGGCGCTCGACAGGTCGGGGCGGTAGGGGTTGAGGAACCAGGTGATGACCGAGCCCTCGGTCCACCACTGCGACAGGTCGGCGGAGAAGTACGCGGTGGTCGCGTCGAACAGGGCGGGCAGGCCCTCCATGCGGATGCCGAGGGCGGGTCCGACGGTACGGCCCGCGTCGGCGGCGATCACGTACTGCGCGACGACCGTCGTCGTCTCGCCGGTCTCCGTGTCGCGGATCTCGGCGGTGACGTTCTCGGCGTTCTCGGTGAGCGTGACCACCTCGTGCCCGAACCTGACCCGCCCGGGGCCCTGTCGCTCGGCGTGGCGGCGCAGGATCGGCTCCAGGCGCAGCTGCGGCAGCTTGGCGGGCAGCACGGGGCCCGCCGCCTCGTACGCGTCGCGCAGCGCGCCGCCGCCGAAGGCGTCCATCTCGTGGATGACGCGCCCGTCGAGGGGGCCGGGTCCGGTCAGCGTGGTCTGCCAGCGGACCTTGCCGAACTGCTCGGGCCCGGCGGCGAGTTCGGTCACGTCGTCCGCCAGGCCGTACTGGCGGAAGATCTCCATCGTGCGCTGGTTGAGGTAGTGCGCCTTCGGCAGGCGCGAGGTGTCCGCGCGGCGCTCGACGAGGAGGTGGTCGATGCCGTGGGCGGAGAGGAACACGGAGGCGGAGAGGCCGGAACCGCCGCCTCCGACGATCAGGACAGGTACCTCTACGGTGCTCATGAAACGTCCTTCTGAAGGGAGTTGGTAAGGGAGAAAGAGGGAGGTCAGACCGGGTCCGCGAGGGCGCCGTCGGGGAGCTGCATGATGTCCGGCACGCCCGCGCCCCACCGGTAGTAGGACTGGAGCTTGTAGTACTCGCCGTCGGGCTGGGAGGCGACGGCGTACACGAACCGGGTCTCCGGGTCGGCACCCTGGACGTGCCGTACGAACGTCCTTATGCGGTCGTCGAGTTGGACCGGCAGGGACGCCGGGTCGGTCGTCGCGACGGCGAAGCAGACGCGGGTGATCGCCGGGGAGTCCCAGTCGAGGGTCACGTACACGCCGAACGCCTGGCGGCCGAGGCGGAGCATCTGCTCGCTGGGTTCCGCCTGGTCGACCTCGCGGAGCATGGCCCGGACGGACTCCGGGGCGATGCCTCCGGCGGGGGGTTCGCCGAAGTAGATGTTGACGGTGCGGTGGCGGTAGTCGACGCCGAGCAGGCCGACCGTGTCGCCGAGGCCGTGCCGGTCGATGAAGCCGAGGCTCGCGGCGAGGCTGCGGGGCATCGAGGGGAGGTCGGCGAGCGTCCTGACGTCCTGGAGCCGGGTGCGGGGCAGGACGGCCCAGATCTTCTTGAAGCCGCCCACCACGCCGAAGTCGATGCCGTAGCCGTCGACCGGGCAGCGCTCGCTCAGGTCGGCGAGGAGCCGGGAGACGGGGTGCTCGTCCTTCTCCAGCAGCCCGTTGTCGACCGCGAGCCGGTAAGGGTCGAGGCCGTCGGGGATCGTGAACCGGCAGTCCAGTTCGCCCGCACGGCCCTCGCCGGTCGACACGCGGAACGCGACCACGGCGTCGGCGAGTTCACCTCCGTACAGGTCCAGAACGCGCAGCACGTCGTCGCGTTCGTAGTCCACCTCCAAGAGCCCGGCCGCTTCCTCGATGGCCGAGTGGAGGGCGTGCACCGCTTCGTTCATCGCGGTCACCTTCCTTGTCTGGTACTTGTCGATCGGGTGCTTGTCGATCGGGTGCTTGCCGGTCTGGTGCTTGTCGGTCGGGTGCCGGGCTCGGTGAGCTGGGCGAGCAGCCGGGCCACCGTGAGCCGGGGGCGCCGCGCCAGCCGGGCGCCCGCGCCGCTCAGCGCCGACGGCAGCCCCGCGCAGTGCCGCACGAGGTCGCGGACGGCGTCGGGTTCGGCGCCGATCCGGTCGGCGCCGGCCGCCTCCGCGAGCAGCCGGACGGCGTCCTCGTCGTCCAGCGGCCCGAGGGTGAGCGTGTGGGGCGCCGGTACGCCCGCCAGCGGGCCCCGCCCCGTGACAAGCAGGGCACTGTCGGGGCCGGCCGGGAGCAGGGCGGTGAGCTGCGCGTCGTCCACCGCGTCGTCGAGGACGACGAGGAGCCGGGCGCGGGCGAGGCGAGCGCGGTAGCGGCGCACCAGGTCGCCCGGTTCGGAGCGGCCGGCGTGCACCGCTTTCCCCGAGCTCGGTCCGCTGGTACCCGGCGATTCCTCCGGCCTCGGGGCGCAGGTGCCTGCCGGTCCCGCCTGCCTCGGCCCGCCGGAGTCCGCCGGACCCGCCAGCCCCGGCCCGCCAATGCCTGCCGGTCCCCCCGGCCCTGGCCCTCCGGTGTCTGCCGGCTCTCCCAGCCCGGGTCCGTCCCCCTCGCCGAACTCCCCCAGCACTCCGAGGAGTTCCGTGAGGACCTCGCGAGGTGTCCGCGCCGTGCCGTCCGGATGCCGGAGGCTCGCGTGGACGACGCCGTCCGGGAACGCCTCCGCGCAGCCGTGGGCGACCTCGGTCGCGAGGGCCGTCTTGCCGGTGCCGGGCGGGCCCGTGATCAGGGCCGACCTGAGGCGGGCGCCCAGGAGCAGCGACCTGAGGCGGTCCGCCTCGGCGGTTCGGCCGGTGAACGCGGCGCACCGGGGCGGCAGCAGCACGGGCGGCGGCTCGGCGGTGTCGCCGCGCAGCATCCGCAGGTACGCGTCGCCGAGCCGGCGGCCGGGTACGACGCCGAGTTGCCCGGCGAGGACGCGGCGGCCCTCGTCGTACACCTGGACGGCCTCGGCCTGGCGGTCGGAGCGGTGCAGGGCGGTGACGAGGTGGGCGCGCAGGGTCTCGTCCAGCGGGAACCGGGCGACCAGGGCGAGGAGTTCGGGGACGAGGGCGCGGTGCCGGCCGAGCGAGAGGTCCGCCTCGATCCGGCGCTCCAGCGCCTGTGTCCGCCGGAACTCCAGCCGGGGCCGCTCGTACCGCTGGAGGTGTTCGGTCACGTTCTCCAGGGCCTGGCCGCTCCAGCAGTCGAGCGCCCCGCCGAGCAGCCGTCCGGCCTCCTCGGGCCGGTTCTGCTCAAGGGCCTCGCGGCCGAGCCGGTCGAGCCGTTCGAAGGAGAACAGATCGACGTCGGCCTCCCGGACCTCCAGCACGTATCCGGGTCCTTTTCGGAAGATCCGCGCGCAATTCCCCAGGGTTTTCCTGAGCCGTGAGACATGGGTGTAGATCTGTGAATTCGAGGTCGGTGGTGGTGTATCACCCCAGAGCGCGGCGCTGAGCCGACTGTCGGCGACGAGTGTGCCGCGTGCCATCAGCAGCACGGCGAGTACGGTGTGGATCTTGGCTCCGGAGAGCGGGACGTCCGAGCCCTCCCTGGTCACGGAGACCGGGCCGAGCAGCCGGAATGTGAGCACTCCAGCGGAGTTCAGCAAAGTTCAGCCTCCCCCGCGAAACGACTTGCTGAGCGCTCCTCACTCTATGAGCCGCCGCTTTTCCCTCGTTATCGAGTGGATTTCGAGGGGCGAAACGGCGTCGAAATCGCGTCAAAAGCGCGCCCCTCTAGGATGCTTCACGAGCACCACAGATCAACGAGCACCACAGTCACACGAGCACCACAACAGGAATACTCAACGGGGAGAATCAGATATGCGTAAGCACCGAACACTCGCGGGTGCCCTCATCTTCCTTCCGCTGCTGCTCGTCGTGGGCATCACGGCGGACACCACCGGAGACCTGCCGTGGACCAGCGTCAGCGTGTCCGAGGACGACCTGCCCTGGACCTGACGGCCGGCGGGTCAGCGGTCGGCGAGCAGTCCGGCCAGGACCGACCCCTCGACCGGGCGGGACGCGTCCTGTGCGCCGAGGACCTCGCGCAGCCGTCCCGCCCGCCGCTCCCATGCGGGCGCGCCGAGGGTGCGGAACTCCCGCTGGGCCCAGTCCAGGGGCTCGCCCGCGCCGGGGCCGCCGCGTACGGCTTCGGCGCAGGCGAGGTGGACGACGATCCTGGCCTGGAGGAACCGGTCGCCGACCTCCTGGGCGAGGCGCAGCGCGCGCAGCAGTCCGGCGCGGGCCTTGCAGGGTTCGTCCTGCCGCCACTGCGCCTCGCCGAGCGCGCACAGGCCGTACGCCTCGCCGAGCCGGTCGCCCTGGCCGCGTGCGAGGCCGACCACGTCGTGGCAGATCCGCTCGGCCTGTGCGCAGCGCCCCGCGCCGAGCAGTCCTTCGGCGAGCCGGTAGAGGTTCTGGGTGCGGCTGCGCAGCGACCCGGCCTCGTAACTGACCTCGATGGCCTGGTTGCTGAGGCTCACCCCGCGTTCGGGGTTGCCCTGTTCGATCTCGATCTGGGCGAGCAGGCCCAGCGCGTGGGAGAGGCCGGAGTTGTCCTCGGCGCGCCGGAACAGGACGAGGGACTCCTCGCAGCAGCGGGCCGCCTCGGCGAGGTCGCCGAGGAAGCGGGCGCACACGGCGAGGTTGCGGCGCACGATGGCGCGGCCCTGGATGTCGTCGGTGTCCTCCAGGTGGTCGAGGGCGGTGCGCAGGAGGTCGCGGGCCTCCTGGTGGCGGCGCTGGTAGATGGCGAGGGTGCCCAGGGAGCGGAGCATGGTGCCCGCGCCCCGGGTGTCGCCGGTGCGGCGGGCGCCGTCGAGGGCGAGTTCGGCGGTGCGGCACCAGTCGTCGAGGTAGTTGCGGGTCTCGTAGAAGGGGACGGCGCCCGCGACGAGGTGCCAGGCGCGCTCGGTGCGGCCTTCCCGTACGGCCTGGGCGACGAGTGCGCCGAGCGTCTCGCGTTCGTCCTCGAACCATTCGATGGGGTCGGCGACGAGTTCGCCGGCGGTGTACGTGGTGGTGAACCGAGCGGTGTAGCGACGTCGTTGCCCGGCCCTGCGACGGCCGGCGGAACGCCCGTTGACGAACAGCTCCACCTCGTCGTCCGCGGAGTAGACCTCGATCTCGGCCTTGCGGCCCATACACCCGCGCCAGGCCCAGCTCTCGACAGCGTCGGTGCTGCGCCACGCGACCCGTGCGACCGGCTGTCCCGCCTGGTCGAGAGGCCGCACACCGATCGCCGGCCCGGGGTGCGTTCCCCATGCCACCTGTCCGAGGCGCAGCGAGAAGTCCGACTGTCCGGTCAGGTCGATGACCCCGGGCCCGGCGATGAGGTAGGGATACGGTTTGACCAGCCCGGTCCTGCGGCCGGGCGCCCACACCCCGACCCCCGACTCTCCCAGGTATTCCCAGCCGACCCAGATGAAGTCGCCGATGACGGACGGGTACGCCGTGACGAGGTCCCACGCACGGGCGATGTCTCCGGGCAAGGTCTCGCTGCCGACGATCACGCGGTCGGGGTACGCCTTCACATCGTGCTTGTACCGCGCCAGCCCGTAGTTGTAGCCGGCGATGTCCACCTCGGCGAACGCGTCGCGTGTCGCACGGTCGGCGATGGGGAGCCGCGAGGCAACGTCCATCATGCGCCCGATCTGGTTGACCAGGCGATTGGCTTCCGTGCTGCCGGGCCCCTGCTTGTTGTGTCTGGGCCCTTCTGGCGGGTGGGAAGTACTGGCGTACGGGGATCTGTTCATCGACGACAGGACGTTGAGGAAGATGTTGAGGGCCACCGTGACCGGGCGGTCCGGGTCTGCCGCCTTGACGTATGCGGTGATCTCACGGGTGAGCGCGACGCCGTCGGGGTGCGCGGTCTCGGGTATCTCGTTGCCGATCGAGTAGATGACGACGGAGGGCCGGTTTCGATCTTTCTCGATCATGCGGTCGGCGTCCTCGCGCCAGGTGTCCAGGAACCTGTGCGAGAAGTCGTGCGTGGACTTGGACTGGATCCAGTAGTCGGCGAGTTCGTCCATCACGTACATGCCCAGTTCGTCACAGGCGTCGAGCAGGTGACGTGACATCGGGTGGTGCGCCGACCGGACGGCGTTGAAGCCGTTCTCCTTGAGGATCCGGATGCGCCGGAACTCCGCGGCCCGGTGGGTGGCGGCGCCCAGGATGCCGTTGTCGTGGTGGATGCAGGCGCCGCGCAGGTTGACCTGCTGCTTGTTGATCCGCAGGCCGTGGCGGGCGTCGACGTGCACCGTGCGTAGCCCCACGAGCTCACGACGGGTGTCGACGACGGCGCCGCCGTGCTCGACCGTCGTGACGAGTTCGTAGCGGAACGGGTCCTCGGCGGACCACAGGCGAACCGCGCGCACATGCAGGTGCGCGATCCCGTCGTCGCCCGCCATGGCCTGCGCCACGGTCCCTGCCTCGGAGTGCAGTACGGTGCGGACGTGCACGGGCGTGTCGCTGTCGTTCACGACTGCGGTCCGGACCTCGACGACCGCGTCGGCGCCGTGGAGCGTCGTACGCACGCCGACACCGTCGTCCTCCAGGCGCACACGACTGCGGATCCGCAGGGACACCGACCGGTACAGGCCGGAGCCGGGATACCAGCGGCCTGCGGGTTGCGCGCTGTTGTCGACGTCGACAGCGATCTCGTTCTCGTCGTCCCAGTTCAGGACGTGGTCGATCCGGAAGCCGAACTCGGTGTACCCGCTGCGTACGGTCCCGACCTGGTGGCCGTTCACGGTCACGACCGACTCGCCCTGGATGCCGTCGAAGCGGAGCTGGACGTCCCGACCGCGGTGCGCGGGGTCGGCGTACCAGCGCGTGCGATAGGTGTACCGACCCCCCGGGAACCATCCGGTGTCGGACCTGCCGGAGGCGTCGGACGACCGGGGCTCGGTGATCATCGCGTCGTGCGGGAGGCGTACGGCGGCCTCCTCGGCACTGCCCGGGCGACGCATGGTCCAGTCACGAAGCTCGACGCGGTCTGCGTCGAGCTGCACGTCGGTCCCGGTCATCGGGTCACCTCCAGGGTGGTCGTGAGCTCGGCGGTGGAACTGCCGCCGACCCAGAGGTCGAGGACGGTGGCGTCGAGCTGGTACGTGCGGGTCGCGGCGCTCCAGTAACGGAGCTGGTCGGGGCCGAGCTCGAAGCTCACGGTGGTGGTTGTGCCCGCGGGGACCGGGACTCGCTCGAAGCCCTTGAGCTCCCGCACGGGCCGCGACGACCAGCCGTAGCGCTGGTGGACGTAGAGCTGCACGACCTCGTCGGCGTCGCGCTCAGAGGTATTGGTGACGTCGACCGACACGGTTGCGGTGTCGCGGCCGCCGGTCATGGACGTCCGGTCGACCCGGAGGTTCGTGTACGTGAACGTGGCGTAGGACAGGCCGTGGCCGAACGGGTACAGGGGTGCACCGTCGTCCTCGTAGTACCGGGCGTGCTGTTCCTGCGGCAGGAAGGTCCGGTAGTGCGAATACACGAGCGGCACCTGGCCGACGTGGCGGGGCCATGTGAAGGGCAGCCGGCCGGCGGGCGAGACGTCACCCACCAGCATGGAGGCGACCGCTTCGCCCCCGCGTGTCCCCGGATACCACGCCTGCACGATGGCGGGGACGTGCTCGTGCGCCCACCGCAGGTCCAGCGGACGGCCCGACAGAACCACCAGGACCACGGGCGTGCCGGTCGCGGCGACGCGCTGCAGCTGCTCGAGCTGACGGCCAGGGAGGTCGAGCGTGGAGGTCGATGCCTTCTCGCCGATCTGGTTCTGCGGCTGCCCGACGACCACGATCGCGACGTCGGCGTCCCGGGCGGCGGCGACGGCGCGCTCGATCTCGGCGTCCTCGTCCAGGTCGGGCGGGGTCGGGACGACCGTGGGGTCCAGGACGTCGAACGGTGACGGGTGCAGCCGCTCGGGGGCACCGGTCCCGGCCGCATACTCGACCCGGATGCCGTCCCCGAGCCGGGCCCGCAGCCCGTCGAGGATCGTGACCGTCTCGGAGGTGTCGTGGTCGAGCACCCACGGTCCGAGCGTGTCGCGCCGGGAGTCGGCGAGCCGGCCGATGACGGCGACGCCGGTGAGCTGCTCGGGCCGCAGGGGCAGCGTGGCCGCGTCGTTCTTGAGGAGGACGAGGGTGCGCTCGGCCGCGTCCCGGGCGACATCACGGTGCGCCGCGGCGTTCAGGACCGCGGGTGCCGCGTCCTCGTCGGTGTAGGGGCTCTCGAACAGGCCGAGCCGGAACTTCACCGCGAGCACCCGTGACACGGCGGTGTCCAGCGCCTGCACGGTGACCAGCCCGTCGCGCACCGCCTGCGGGAGGTGGTCGAACGCCGGGCTGAAGGTGCACATCTCCATGTCGAGCCCCGCGTTCAGCGCCCGAGCGGCGGCGTCCTGCTGGTCCTTCGCGAAGTGCTGTATCTCCAGCGACTGCACGGCGTTGGCGTCCGAGACGACCCAGCCGTCGAAGTGCAGTTCGTCGCGCAGCAGGTCGCTCAGCAGCCACCGGTTCGCGGAGGCCGGCACACCGTTGAGGTCCATGTAGGCGCTCATGACGTTGGCGGCGCCCGCTTCGATCGCGGCGCGGAAGGGCGGCAGGTACACGTTGCGCAACTCGGCGTCGGAGATGTCGGCGTCGTCGTAGTCGCGCCCGCCGCGGGCGGCACCGTACCCCAGGAAGTGCTTCGCTCCGGCAAGGACGCTCTCGGCTCCGAGGTCGCCCTGGAACCCGCGGACCTGCGCCGCGGCCATGGCCGCGGCGAGCACCGGGTCCTCCCCGGCCCCCTCGACGATGCGGCCCCAGCGAGGGTCGCGGGCGATGTCGATCATGGGTGCGAACGTCCAGCGGATCCCCACCGCGCGCGCCTCGCGGGCCGCGACGACCTGCGCCGCCTCGGCGGCGTCCGTGTCCCAGCTCGCGGCCATCGCGATCGGCACGGGAAAGACCGTGCGCAGCCCGTGGATCACGTCGTTGCCGAACAGCAGCGGGATGCCCAGCCGGGTGTCCTCGACGGCGCGGCGCTGCAGTCGGTTGCCCAGGGCGGGGTCCTTGACGAACAACAGCGACCCGGCGCCGCCGCGGGAGACCGCGGCCTCGACGTCGTGGGGCTGCGAGACGAAGGCACGGTGCTCGGGCGGCAGGGACTCGATGTCGAAGTCGTCGGGGATCGGCTCGCCGGTGCCCATGTAGAAGAACTGGGTGAGCTGGCCGGCCTTCTCCTCCAGGGTCATGCGGGCCAGCAGATCGCTCACCCGGTCCTCGACGGAGAGGCCGACGTCGCGGTAGCGCGTCTCGTCCTGCGTCGTCCGGGTGCCGGCGTCGTTCGGAATCGTGTCGGGGGTGGTTGTCATGGGGGGGTTCTCCTTCGTTGTTCTACGCGCGGCGTCCGCAGGGAGCGGCCGCAAGGTCTGGGCCCAGGCGCGGTAGCCGGGTCCGTTCAGGTGAGGTCGTCGTGGGTGTACTAGCTGCGCAGGCCGCCGTGGTGGTCGGCGAGGGCCTGCCACAGGTCGACGTACCGGGCGTCGGCCTGGTCGGTGATCCGGCGCATTGCGGCGTCGAGCTCGCGCCTCCTTCGCAGCCTTGCGCGGGCGACGGGCGGCGAGCGGGGGGCAAGCGGCGTGGTGGGGCGTCAGGAGTCATGGATCCAGTAGCCGGCGATGTCGTGGGCAGGTTCGGTCACGAAGGTGACGGCACCGCCGATGAGCCGGGTGCTCTCGGGCTGGGCGGAGTCGAAGGCGGGCCAGCCGGGCTCGCCCGTTGCCAGGAACTGGCTCCAGGCGGTGGTGAGTTCCTCGCGGATCGCTTGATTGCCCGGGGTGTCGATGTCCAGTGCTGTCAGTTTGTCGCCCAGGTAGATCAGTTCCGCCCCGTGGAAGGCGCTGCTGCCCGGACCGAACGGCTCGGCGGAGATCAGGTATGTGTGGACGCGACCGCCCGCCGCGGTCTGGGCCCGTGCCAGACGGGCCGACGGCACGCGGTAGATCGCGTCGCCGAGGAAACGGGTGCGCAGCTCCAGGAGATCGTCCGTGGGCCCGCCGAGTTGGTCGGTGGCCGGTAGACCGCGCGCACGGTAGGCGTCCAGCAGTCCGTGGGGGTCGGCGAGTTCTGCCCGGCGCATCTCGGCGATGAGGGCTGCCTCGTCGGTGGGGCGGAACGAGTCGGCGCCGAAGGAGGCGTACATGCGTGCCTCGTCGTCGTTGGCGCCGATGAGCAGCGGAATGTGCTTCGCCGCCCCTGCCCGGACTGCCTGGTGTGGGTGGTGGGGAAGTACCTGGCCGTCGTGGACGATGCCCCAGCCGTGTCCGTCGGGGAGGTGGCGCAGGCCGATGTCCGAGGGGATGACAGCGCTCTGCGCGTCGAGGATCCGATGGAGTGGGACGTCGGTCAGACTTTCGAAGTTCCTGACGCCGACGGCGGAAAGTAGATCCTGGGTCACCGCGGATGCGGCCTCGCGGCGGTAGACGCGACCGGTGCTGCCACTGTGCAGGATCGCCTTGTGGAAGGTGCCTGCGGCGGCGGGAAGGCTGAGCAGGGCGCCGATGCTGAAGGCCCCGGCCGAGTTCCCGGCGACCGTGACGTTGTCGGGATCACCGCCGAAGGCGGCGACATTGTCCCGGACCCAGCGGAGTCCGGCCGCCTGGTCCTGGAGTCCGAGGTTGGCGCTGTCGGCGAACCGCTCGCTGCCCGGCCCTGTGGGAAGCAGCCATCCCAGCGCCCCTACGCGGTAGTTGACGGCTACGACCACGGCGCCGGTCAGCCGGGACAGGGCAGCGCCGTCGAAGGCCGGGGGTGACGCGGAGCCGGTCTCGAAGCCGCCGCCGTAGATCCAGACGAGTACGGGGCGTCGGCTGGTCAGCTCGGGGGTCCACAGGTTCAGGTAGAGGCAGTCCTCGGCTGATGGGCCGGTTTGTGCGCCGAGCGCCGTAGCGATGGCTCGTGCACGCGGATCGAGCGCGGCGAGGCTTCCTTGAGTGGAGGGGTCCATCAGGGGATATCGCTGTGCCGGGGCTGCGGGGAAGGCGACACTGTCGCGGACACCGGTCCAGGCGGCGACGGGCGCGGGCGGACGCAGTCGCAGGGGGCCGATGGGCGGAGCGGCGAAGGGGATGCCGGCGAAGATTCCGCCTGTATCGCCCCAGCGGGTTCCTCGCACTGACCCGTGGCTCGTGCGGACCATCGGGAACTGAGCGGATTCACTCATGTGTCACACCTCCGCCTGTTCCTGGGAGGTCTCCATCAGGGCGAGGATCGCCGGGTCGTCCGTCAGGGCTGAACCGTCCACGCAGCGGCCCGCGTCCACGCGGCGGATGAACTCAGCGGTGCGGTCGAGGGCTTCGAGCGCTTCGGGCAGCAGGGAGCCGAAGACGGGCCAGGCGTGGTGCATGTGCGGCCAGAGTTCCAGCACTGTCTCCACGCCGCAGCCGGCGGCACGTGTGGCCAAGGCGACCGAGTCGTCACGCAGCAACTCGGACCCTGAGGCCAGGATCATCAGCGGGGGCAGACCGGTGAGGTCGGCGAGTGCGGGGCAGGCTTGCGGATCCTCGGGGCTGTGTCCGGCGAGGTAGTCGGCGGCCATCTGCGGGCCGAGCCAGGGGGTGATCATGGCGTCGGTGGCGGCGTTCGCGGCCCAACTCCCTGATGCCAGGTTTTCCGCGCGCAGGTCGAACACGCCGGACCAGAGCGCTCCGGCCACGGGTGCGCCGTCGCCTGCGTCGCGGCGGCGCAGCAGGAGCGAGGCGGCAAGACCAGCTCCCGCCGACTCGCCGACCACGACGATCCGGGCCGTCGGATAGGTGGCCCGGACGGCTTCGTAGGCGTGTTCGCAGTCGTCGAGCCCGGCTGGGAAGGGGTGTTCAGGTGCGAGTCGGTACTCGGGCGCCACGGTTCGGGTGTTCAGACGCAACGCCAGGAGGCCGGCCGCGGCCCGCGCCTGGGCCGCGGTGCCCGTGCGGAAGCCGCCGCCGTGGATGTGGAGGATGACCAGGTCCTCGCGCGGCTCCGGCGGGCTGAAAAGCAGCGCGCCCGTCAGGCCGGGGAACGCGTCCTCGATCACGCCGGCCGGTCTCGGCATCGTCGCCGCGAAGCGGACGGCGTTCTCGCGCTCCTGGGCGAGCGTGGGTTGTGTGGCGGCCCGACCGGCTGTGACCAGTCCGGAAAGCCACTCGTGGGTCTTGCTGGGCATGGGGCCCCCAAGTCAGCGGAGAGAGGGGAGTGCAGGGGGCGGAAAGCGATCCCTGCCTGCAAGCGATCTACCTGCTGGTACGTCAGTTTTCGCTCGGTCCAGCGGCGTTGAAGGCGGCGTACTGCTCCTCAAGATCGAGGAGGAACTTGGGACCGCCGGGCACCATGGCGGCCGCGTCGCGGATCGTCGTCTCGCCGGACTCGGTGTCGGACTGATCGATGTATGCCGCGGCCTCGGGGAAGTAGCGGATCAGAGTGTCGGTGAAGATTTCCATGGCCCCCGGACGGTCCATCAGCTCGCCCAGCGTGGTGTCCAGAGTGATGGGACCGCTGGGCTGCGCCGGCGCCGGCAGGTGAACGGTCCAGGTGTGATGACCTGCGGTGACGTCGAACGGCGAGCCTGCCGGGCCCGGCAGGTCCACCACGGCGGTGGCGTTGGGCGGGACGAGCGCGGTGATGTGAAGCTCCTCGCCGTCCAGACGCCAGGCGATCTCCGCGCGGCCGTAGGGGGTGAGCAGCGCCGCCTGCGCTCGGGTCAGCCCGCCGCCGGGGCGCGGTGCCAGGCGCAGTTTCCGGTAGCCGGGCTCGGCGGGGGCCAGCCCGGCGACGGAGCGGTGCAGCCAGTCGGCGACGGCGCCGAGCGCATAGTGATTGAACGAGGTCATGCCGCTGGGGTTGACCTTGCCGTCGGGCAGCAGGCTGTCCCACCGCTCCCAGATGGTGGTCGCACCCTGGGTGACGGGGTAGAGCCAGGACGGCTGCTCGGTCTGCAGCAGCAGTCGGTAGGCCGCGTCCAGGTGGCCGGTCTCGGCGAGGGCGTCGCAGATCAGGGGCGTGCCGACGAAGCCGGTGCTGATCTTGTAGCCGCCGGCGCGGACCAGGCCGGCCAGCCGCTTGCCGGCGTGCGCGCGCTGCGTCTGGTCGGGCAGCAGCGCGAACTGGAGCGCCAGCGCGTAGGCGGTCGGGGCGTCCGCCATCATCCGGCCCGCGCCGGTGACGTACTCGGAGGCGAACGCCTGCCGGACCTCGGCGGCGAGAGCGCCGTAGCGGACGGCGTCCGCCTCGCGGCCGAGCAACCGCGCCGACCGGGCGACGACCTCGGCAGAGCGGGCGAAGTAGGCGGTGGCCACGATCTCGCCGGGGGTACGCGCCTGGTCCGGGCGTCCTGGCGGGGCGTTCGGGTCCAGCCAGTCGCCGAACTGGAAGCCGCTGTCCCACAGGCGTGACTCCCCGGCCAGCGAGGCGACGTGGTCGACCCAGCCGCGCATGCTCTCGAACTGGGCCGCGAGCACGCCGAGGTCGCCGTAGGCGCGGTGGAGCACCCAGGGCACGACCGTGGCGGCGTCGCCCCACGCGGCGGTCGGGGTGTCGGCGCCGTCGACGCACTTGGGCACCACGAACGGGACCCCGCCGGTCTCACCCTGGTCGGCGGCGAGGTCGGCGAGCCACGAGGTGAGGAAGCCGGCACTGTCGTACAGGTAGGCGGCGGTGGGGGCGAAGACCTGGATGTCGCCGGTCCAGCCCAGGCGCTCGTCGCGTTGCGGGCAGTCGGTCGGGACGTCGAGGAAGTTGCCGCGCATGCCCCAGACGACGTTCTGGTGCAGGCGGTCGAGCAGCTCGTCGGAGCTTTCGAAGGTGCCGGTGCGCTCCAGATCGGAGTGGATCACCACGGCACGCAGGTCGTCGGGGTTCAGTTCGCCCGGCCAGCCGGTGATCTCGGCGTAGCGGAAGCCGTGGAAGGTGAACCGCGGCTCGAAGGTCTCCGCAGCGCCGCCGCGCAGGATGTAGCGGTCGGTGGCCTGCGCGCTGCGCAGCGGTGCGCAGGCCAGCTCGCCGTCCTCGAGCACCTCGGCATGGCGCAGCACGACCTCCTGCCCGGCCTCACCGGTCACCGTCAGACGCAGACGGCCGACCAGGTTCTGGCCGAAGTCGACGATCGTCCTGCCCGAGGGCGAGGTGGTGACGGCCATCGGTGCCAGCTCCTCGATCCGGCGGACGGGCGGGCCGACGGGGGCGACGAGCGTCGCCGGGTCACTCTCCTCGACGCGCACGCCCCGCCAGTCGGTGGGCTCGACGCGGGCGTCGTGGGTCTCGCCGTCGTAGAGGCTGCTGCGGCGGATCGGGCCCTGGGCGGCCTGCCAGCGGCCGTCCGCGTCGGTGGTCACGGTGTCGGTGGTGCCGTCGGTGTAGCGGATCTCCAGCTGGGCCAGCCAGGCCAGCCGGTCGCCGTAGACGGCGCGCTTGTCGCCGGTGAAGCCGAGGCGGCCGCGGTACCAGCCGTCCGCGAGAAGAGCGGTCAGATTGTTCCCGCCGACCCGCAGGAGATCGGTCACGTCGTAGGTCTGGTAGCGCAGGCGCTTGCCGTACGTGGTCCAGCCCGGGGCGAGGACGTGGTCGCCGACCGGGGAGCCGTTGAGCTCCGCCTCGTAGACGCCGTGCGCGGTCGCATACAGACGGGCGGCTGCGACACCGGGGCGGATCGTGAAGCGGCGGCGCAGGTGGGTGGCCGGCTGGTCCTGCTGCGCGTCCTCGTCCCAGTCGGCACTCACGAAGCGGGCCTGCCAGTCGCCGGGGTGCAGCAGCCCGGTCTCGGCGAAGGCCGGTTCGCTCCAGCCCGACCAGGCTCCGTCCGCGCCCCGGACACGTACCCGCACACCCACGCGCTCCCGCGAACCGAGGGCGTCGAAAGGCCAGGCGACCAGGACCGACTCGTCGCTTTCGGCCTCGGCCGTGGCGACCACGTCGCCCTGGGCGGCCAGTCGCTGGATCTCGTAGGCCGCCTGCCGCCATCCGGGCAGCTCGGTCCGGGTGGTCCACGACAGGCGGGGGCGGGATTCGCCGATGCCGAGCGGCTCGCGGTGGTGCTCGAACCGCAGGCGCGCGACCGCAGGGGCGGGGAGAGGGGCTTCAGGCACGGCGTCTGTTCCTTGCTGTCGGGGCTGTGCGCGGGCGTCGTACGCCTGTTGCGGCGATCACGATGGCGACTGAGGACGACTGAGGAATGGAACGATTCAATTACCGGTGGTGGCTCTCGGCACACCGGCGAGATTCCTTGGCGGCAACCCTAGCGCCGAATCCCAAACAGAGCTAGGTTTCTGCTCCGTTAACCCAGTGCAACGCGCCATGACCGCCCCCGATCCCGCCCCCTCCGGGATTCCGGGGTGGGGCGTCGGCCGACTGAACGGGTTCAACGCCCTACTGTTGCTCCGTCGACCGGAGCCCATCCATCGAGAGGGCACACCGCCGTGACATCCTCACTCGCCCCCGCCGCGCCTGCGGCCGAAGCCACCAGCCCCGTCCGCGGCGCGCGCTTCGCGCTCATCGCGCTCGCACTGCTGTGGCCCACCCAGCTGCTCTCCCTCGTCGGCATGCTGACGGGCAACGCGCAGGCGTCCGTGGCCATCCACTTCCAGACCACTCACATCGCCTGGTTCATCCTGTCCACGGCACTGGTCTCCACTCTGCTGACGCCGTTCGTGATCAAGGCCGCCGACCTGTACGGCAAGCGCCAGGTGATGATCGCCATCACCCTGATCGGCCTGGTCGGCGACATCATCGCCGCCTCCGCGGGCAACTACGCCATGATGCTGATCGGCCGCAGCATCGCCGGCTTCTACGGGCCGATCGGCGCCCTCACCTACGCCACCATCCGCGAGGTCCTCCCGCCGAAGCAGGCCGGCACGGCCAGCAGCATTGTCGGCAGCGGCGTCGCCTTCGTCGCCATCGGCGGCCCGTTCCTGACCGGCTGGGTCCTGGACGACTACGGCTTCCGCGGGGTGCTGTGGTCCATCGTCGCGGCCACCGCCATCGGCCTGCTGCTGATCCTCTTCGCCGTGCCGAAGACCAACTACCGCGACCCCTCCGCCCGGATGGACTGGATCGGCGGCCTGCTGCTCGGCGGCGGACTGACCGCGCTCACCTACGGCATCGGCCAGGGGACCGACTGGGGCTGGACCTCCGCCGGCACGCTCGGCTGCGTCATCGGCGGCCTCGCCGCCATCGCCCTGTTCGTGGTCTCCCAGAAGCGCATCGCCCAGCCACTCGTCCACCTGGACATGCTGGGCCGTCGCAAGGTGTGGACCGTCATACTGGCCACCGCTCTCATCGGCGGCGCACTGTTCGGCACCGGCATCATCGCCTCGCTGCTGGTGCTCTACCCAGCGATCCCGACCATCTCGGACGGCCTGGGCATGACCGCCACTCACGCGGCGGTGATCGGCCTGCCGGCGAGCATCCTGATCCTCGCGGTCGGCTTCGGCACAGGGGTGCTGCTGCGGAAGGTCGACGCGCGCCTCCCGCTGATCCTCGGCGGCCTGATCTCCACCGTCGGCTACCTGGCTCAGGCGGCCTACCACTACACCAACGCCGAGCTCATCTGGTGGGGCAACCTCTTCGCGATCGGCTTCGGCATGATCGTCGCGGTGATCCCGATCCTGATCATGCGGGCGGTCTCAGCGGAGGAGCAGGCCATTGCCAGCGGCATTCAATGGATGTCGATCGGAGTCGTCACCACGCTGGTCACCACGCTCACGTACGTGATCCTGGCCCAGGATGGCAAGGTGCTCGAAGGCACCCAGTTCTACCTGGACCAGGGCTACAAGAACGCCTTCTACTTCGCCGCGGGCACGGTGTTCCTCGGCACGCTTGCGGGCCTGCTGATCCCGCGCCTCAAGCCCGACGCGGACGTGGAGGCTGCCTGAGCGCGAACGGGTGCGTGATGTCCGGCGCCGGACATCACGCACCCGGCGGCCGGCACAGGCGGTTGAAGGCGTCGATCGCGGCCACCATGTCGACGCCCTGGTCCAGCAGCCACTGCTGCTGCAGGCCGTCGGAGACGGAGATGAGAAGCTGCGCCAGCTGCTCTGCCGGGATGTCGGTGCGTACGCTCCCGTCGGCCTGGCCCTGGCGCAGCCCGTCCTCGACGGTCTCGCGCAGACGGGCGTAACGCTCGGCGAAGAAGCCGTGCGCAGGATGCTCCGGATCGGTCGCATCGGCCGACAGGTTCACGAACAGGCTGACCAGGCCCGGCGAACGGGTGTTGTGCTCCGCGGTTCGGGCCATCGCCTCACCCGGGCTGATCTCCGGGCTCGCGTGCTCCGCCGCGTCCGCGGTGTCGCGCTCGGCGAGGACCGCTGTCAGCAACTCCTCGCGGGAGTCGAAGTAGTGCAGCACCCCGGCCTGCGACATGCCGACCCGGTCTGCGATCTCCCGCAGCGACGACCCCCGGTCCCCATGCTCGGCGAACACCTCCAGTGCGGCGCGCATGATCTGCGCCCGGCGCTCAAGTCCCTTGCGGTACGGCCCTCTCGGCCTGCGTGCGGTGGTCACGGTCGGACCGTACCGCGCCTGGGGCCCTGCATGAAAACCGAATGGCGTTAGCCGTTTACTTTCGGCCCTCGACTTCGAGGGCTCGCACCTGTCAACGTCGCCGCTGGTGGAGGTGTTCTCACAGTCGGCAGGCGTCGTCGCCGACGGCGAGGAATCTGGTCCCGGGCCGGGTGGGGTTCTTACCCAGGCGGACCGGACGGCCGTAGCGGCTCCCCTACACCGACGCCCAGGCGGCGAAGCGCCTCAGCGTCCCCGTCGCAGCATTCCGGTGGGCAAGGCACACCGGCCTCGTCTCGGTTCCGGGCGCCTCCTCCTACCAGTGGTCGCGGGCCGTCGTGGAAGCGATGGACGCGGACGCGATCCGGGCCTCGCTCCCCCGCGAGCCGATCTCCGGCCGCAGCGGCTGCGGACCGGATCGCCCAAGCCTGGGCACACCGAACGTGCCCGACGAACCGCTGGTCGTGAGCGCCTTCGCGGTACGCCGGCTCATCGCCTGCGGTCTGCTGACCGACCTGACGGCGAACCCGGAAGCCGTGCTGATCGACCCCGACCAGGTGACGCAGATCTGCGGCATCGAGGACCTCGCGCAGCGGCTCACCGCCGAAGCGCCGCTCGGGCCGGGCCAGGCCGCCGCCCGGCTGGGCGTGAGGAGGGTCGACTTCGACTACATGCGCGACCTGTTGTGGGTACGGCCGGCGGAACGGCGTGAGGTACGTTTCGGCACGTCGCGGGCCGGGTCAGTGATGGTCTCGCTGCTCACCACAACGTCCTTCGACACGCTGCCCGGCACGCACCCCGAGATCGACTGGGAGCAGCTGCGCAACGTCGGAAAAGGCCGGCGCCCGAGAGTGTGTGTGCGGTGG
Organism: Streptomyces niveiscabiei; assembly: GCF_001419795.1. Classification (GTDB taxonomy): domain Bacteria; phylum Actinomycetota; class Actinomycetes; order Streptomycetales; family Streptomycetaceae; genus Streptomyces; species Streptomyces niveiscabiei. The sequence continues at coordinate 23,796 of NZ_LIRL01000193.1, read as the reverse complement.
CGGGCGATGTCACCGACACCGAGACAGTCGCCTCCCTGGCCGAAGGGGCCGACGCGCTGGTACTGGCCGTCGGGGCCCCGACGCGCGCCTGTACACCGAAGCTGTTGCCACCGCCGCCGCTGTCCGCGTCCTCGGCCCCAAGGGGCCGCGTATCGTGCACATGGGCGGCGGGGCCGGCCTTCTGAACCAGGACTGCGTGCGCTTCTTCGGCGCACCCGGATTCCCGGTGGAGTACAAGCCTTACGCGATCGGCCAGATCCAGGCCCTTGACGCCTACCATGCGCTCGATGACGACGTCACCTGGACGTACCTCTCCCCGCCGCCGGTGCACTTCGCGCCCGGCGAGCGCACCGGCCACTACCGCACCGGCCTCGACCAACCAGTTGTAGGTGACGACGGCCAGGCCCGCATCTCCTACGAGGACTACGCCACCGCTCTCCTTGGCGAGATCGCCCCCCAGCACCTCAACCGGCGCGTCACCGTCGGCTACTGAGTACTGACACTGTCGGGCTGCTCACGCAAGCCGGGGTCGGTGAGGCGGAGCACTTTCGTGAGTGCGGTCGGGCTGGATCCCGGCCTGATGATTCTCGTGTTTCGCGGTGTCGCCGCCGATCTCTCCCCACAGGCATCTCCGCCGCCATCGCACCATCACAGCGGTCGGGCCGGTGGACCGGTGAGGGGGACAGCGACCGTCGCCACGGAGGTCTGCGACTACGAGCGCTACACCAGGCACGGCGTCTGGGAGGGAGCCCGGCACCAACGGCCGCGCCTTCCCTTTCTGACGGCGCGAGAAGGGGAAGGACGACCGGCCGGCCGTGACCGCCCGCCCGGCGGGGCACCGCCCTTGAAGTCGGAACGCCACCGCACAGGACGGAAGGGACTGGCCACGGCTACGTGCCAGTGCCGGGCCGTAGACAGGACTCATGAGACGCAGCAGAGAAGGGAGACACGACAAGCAGCTGCTGCGCCGCCGGCATTACGGCGCCGACCACCACCCGGGCCCGCGGCCGACCGGGACTACGCCGAACTGGTTGTCGGGCCGCTGGACGGCTGCCCGACAACACGGGCTGGACGCAGGACAAAGTCGACACCCGCGTCGCGTTCTGCACCGCATGAGGTTGTTCGGTGCCGGCGGCCGGACGAACTACGACTCGCGCCCAGGCAATCCAGACCCCTTCCATCACTGGCGACACTCACCGGCCAGTTCACCGGAGAGCGCGGGCCCCTGCTCTGCGAGGGAGAGCAGATCGCGGGGTCACTGATTCAAGTGCCCGCTGCTGTGTCAGGCGAGAGGGTGGATTGACGCGGCGGCCCTGTGATGCCTGGGTGGGGGGATACGTTATGAGGTCAGTAGTGCGATGGCCAGCTGAGCATCGAGGGCTGACAGCGTAGTGATGTAGCCGCTGCCCAAGTGGACGTGGGGGCTGGTGTGGTTTTGGGTCGCACTCCGTGCGGCGGTGGATAGAGTTCCCCAGTTGTTCTCGAAGTCCAGGCCCGTTACCTCGATCATGCTGGGGGCCGAATTCGCCCCGTTGCTCGAGATCGACGATGACTGGCCGGCATAGAAGCTGTTTGCGCCAGTCCTGATCGATTGGGAAATGCGGTAGGAGAAGAAGTCGAAGCGAGCACCCTCCGCAAATGCCTGAACGAGGATCATCAGTGCTCGTGCTGCGTTTGAGTTGCTGATGTTCGGGTTGGTGATGTCGCTGATCGAGCCTTGGATGCTTCCCATATTGATGGCCAGGCTTCCCCTGCCGATGCCGGCTGCGCTCTCCATGTTGGAGTAGTTGAGCCAGTTCAGATTCGTCACCTGTGAATTGTTGAAGTTGGCTGGTCCTGCCCCGAGACGGTAGTACCTGTTTTCGGCGTCGTTCCGGAAGCCGACGACGTACAGGTTCCTCGCGTTGAACACCAGGGTGACCGACCGGCTGGCACCCATACGCAGAGTGACGGGGAAGTAGTCGTCTTGGTTCTGGGTCAGAGTGATGCCGCCGTAGAGGGGGGTAGCCTCGAGCCTGCCGCGGATCCAGCTGATGATGCTGTCGTACCTGGCGCCGAAGGTTGCGCGGTCGGTGGGCGTCATATCGTAGCTCTGGCCCTTGGTTGGTGTGTCCTGAGCGACGAGTCCGATCTGGGTGGGTGTTTCTTGGTGGGCCGTGGCCAGTCCGCTCATTGTGGTGACAGCGAGGGCGCCGGCGAGCGTGGCCGGAAGGACTGCAGAACCGAAAGCCCTGCGAATGACAGAAATGCTCACGATTTTCCTTTTCTGGGAGTTACGTATGGGTGCAGCTGCCGGGCGGGGTCTGGGCGAACGCGGGGCTGGTGCCAGGCGATCACGCCGCCCAGCAGGGCCAGCAGAACTTTCGCGACCGTCAGGACCCTGCGGCGGCCCCGGAGCCGGGACTTGTTGGTGCGGCGCTCCGCATCAGGTGCGGGTTCCGGGGCGAGGATAAGACGGGGCATGGATCGCTTTGGCTCGTCTCGACATCCTCGAGGCGACCTGCCTCGGGGAGCGGCGTCATTGTGGCGCCGTGTCAAAAGTTTGGGCGAGGGAAGCCCGCCGGGTCGTGAGTAGTTCTACGCAACCTCTACCTAATGTGCGGCCCACCAGGCGGCGACCTGGGCGCGGGAGGAGAAGCCGAGCTTGGTCCGGATCCGGTCGACGTGGTTGTCGACGGTGCGCGGCGACAGGACCAGTTCGGCGGCGATCCTGCGGTTGGTCATGCCCTGGGCGATCAGTGCGGCGACCTGCTCCTCCCGCGCGGTCAGCGGGCTCGCGGCAGCCGACAGGGCGGTGGGTGCCGACCCGGTGGGCGTGGGCGTGTCGAGGGCGTAGGCGATGGCCTGGCCGGGGCCGTCGACCGCCGTGCCCTCGGTAAGTGCCCGCTCGTACCCTGCTTGGCCCAGGGCTTGGCGAACCTGGGAGTGACAGTGGGCGTGGTGTTCCTCGTCCTGCGGGTCCCCCGCGTTGACCGGGGTGCCGGCGTCCTCGCGCAGCGACCGGGCCGCGCCCAGCAGCCGGGCCGCCCGCTGGTGCTGTCCTGCCGAGGCGGTGATCCAGGCAAGCTGCTCAACCATCTTCGCCACGGCGGCGGTGTCACTGAACCCCTGCAGGCTCTCCAAGGCGGCCACGGTCAGTTTCGCGGCCTGGTCCTGATCGCCCAGCCCCCAGGCACGGCGGCCCAGCACCGTCAGCAGGTGCGCGCGGGCCCACCGCTCCCCGTGCGCCTCGGCGGCCTCCAGCGCCTGCGCGCTGGTCCGCTGCGCGCACGGGTCGCCGCCAAGGGTCTGCACGATGCCGAGCGCGCACCCCCAGGTGACCTCTCCGAACCGGTCGCCGAACGCGATGTAGTGGGCCACGGTCTGCTCTATGCACGAGGCTGCTTCTTCCAGTCGGCCCCGGTACATATGGCTCACACCGCGATGGCCTTGCGCATGGGCCCGCAGCGCCGGATTACCGAGCCACCCGGCCAGTTCCTCGGCTCCCTCCAGAAACCGGTCCGCCGTCGCCAGGTCGCACTGTGTTTGTGTGATGTAGGCGGCCTCCACCAAGGCGCGGGCGCGTTCCCTGGTGGGCTCCGCGGGCCCTGCCAGGGCCCGCTCCAGTTGCCGCCGCCCCTCGCTCAGGAGCCCCCCGGCGATCCAGTAGTAGACAAGCGCGCTGGCCAGCCTCAGCCTGACCTGCCCGGGTGCGGGCACGTTCCCCCCGCGCCCGGCCGCGTCAGGCTCGGGCCGGTGGTCGTCGTCCGTACACGGCTGCCCTTCCGCGCCTTCTTCCGGGTGTTCCAGGGCCGCCAGCAGATTGCCGTGATCAGCCCGCAACCGGTCCAGGATCTCCACCTGAGCGGGGCCGAACCAGTCCTGGTGGAGACGCTCGGCCAGCGCAAGATAGAAGTCACGGTGCCGCCGCATCGCCCGCTCAACCTCCCCGGAATCGGTCAGCCGCTCCCGCCCGTAGTGGCGGATGCTCTCCAGCAGCCGGTAGCGGGGCAAGCGCTCGCTCCCGGCATGCTCGACCAGAGACTGGGCCACCAGCCGGTCCAGCGCGTCCAGCACCTCACCGACGATGAAACCCTCGCCCGCGCACACGCCCTCGGCCGCCTCCAGAGTGAAGCCACCGGCGAACACCGAGAGCCGACTCCACAGCAGTCGCTCCTTCGGGCCGCACAGCTCCCAGCTCCAGTCGAGCGCCGCCCGCAGCGTCCGCTGGTGCGGCCGCGCGCCACGAGAACCAGACGTCAGCAGCCCGAACCGCTCCTCCAACCTTTCCACCGCCTGCTCCACCGACAACGTGCGCAGCCGGGAGGCGGCCAGCTCGATCGCCAGCGGCAACCCGTCCAGATCGGCGCACAACCGGTCCACTGCCGACCGGTTCACCTCCGTCAACCGGAAACCCGGCCGCACCGCGGCCGTCCGCTGCACCAGCAGCTCGACCGCCTCCACCCGAGCAAGCGGTGCTACCGCAAAGACATGCTCACCGGTCAGTCCCAGCGTCTCCCGGCTCGTGGCCAGGATCCGCATCTCCGGAGCGGCAGACAACAGACATTGCGCCAGCTGGGCACCCGCCTCCACCAGGTGCTCGCAGTTGTCCAGCACCACCAGCATCCGACGCCCCGCCACGTGCGCCGTCAGCAGCTCCAGCACCGGCCGCATGCCCTGATCCGCCACCCCCAGCGCCGCCGCAGCCACCTCGGCCACCGCGGCCGGCTCCCGCGCCTGCGCCAGGTCCACCAGCCACACTCCACCGGAAAACGCCCGAGCCGACGCTGCGGCCACCTCCAACGCCAACCGCGTCTTGCCCACCCCGCCTGCGCCGGTCAAGGTCACCAACCGCGCCACACCCAGAAGACGGCGCACCTCAGCCGTCTCCTGCTGTCGTCCCACGAAACTGGTGATGGCAGCGGGCAAGCCACCCGACGCACGAATCGCGCTGGTCACGTCCGGTCCATTCCGTACTCATTCGGCACCAAGCCCCGTATACCTGGCTCTTCGCAGGCAGTATCGGGGTCCTCGGTGTTCCAGCGGTGTTGGCTCGCGCTGGACAAGCGGTAGTCGACGTCCACTACCGCGTCCCCCTGGGGGCCGGCCGGCTCGTGCAGGGGGTGCGGCTTGGGCTGCCCTGCATGAAGCCGCTGGCGTGGACGTGGACGATCAGGGGGGCCGAAGCGGCGGAAGCACTGTCGGGCAGGTACAGGTCCGCCTTCGTCTTCTCGCCGTCGAGCGCGGCGTAGGTGACCGTCTTGTCGGGGCTCCGCCCGAGCTCGGCAGTGAGAGTGTCGGCGCGAAAGGAACCTCTTGCCGGTGGTTCCGTGCACGATCGCCGTGGGCGCCGGCCGCTGAGCGCCTGTTCGCTCCGTGACCGTGCGGCCGCAGGCGCGGTGTGTCTGCGGCCTCACGGCACCCTGCTCCGGCTACTCGGTCTTGATGGCGGTGAGCGGGTTCAGCCGGGCCGCGCTGCGGGCAGGCCACAGGGCGGCCAGTAGACCTACCAGCGCCGCCAGCAGCAGGAACAGGGCGAACCGGCCCCATGGCAGCACCAGCGCGTAGCCGGGGATGTCCGCCTTCGTGATCTCGCAGACGGCCCAGCCCAGAAAGGAACCGAGGCCGACACCGATCACGGCGCCGAAGAGGGAGATGACAACGGCCTCCAGCTGGATCATCCGGGTCACGGCCGGCCGGTCGAGCCCGACGGCTCGCAGCATGCCGACCTCCCGCTGCCGTTCGAAGACCGACATCGCGAGGGTGTTCACCACTCCCAGGATCGCGATGACCAGGGCGATAGCGAGCAGTGCGTACAGGACGTTCAGCACGGTGGCGAAGGTTCCGCCGAGCTCGGTGCGGATGGCCTGCCGGTCGTCGATCTTGGTCCCCGGGCGCCCGGGGAGGGCGTCGGCGAGTGCCCTCTCGTTCGTGGTGCCGTCCGTGGTGACGTAGATCTTCGAGAAGGACGTCGCGGTGGCGTTCGCTTCGATCACGTCTGCGGAGACGACGACCGGCATGACGACCTCGTTGTACGCGAAGACGGCCCCGACGGTCAGCCTGCGGCCCTTGCCGGAGTCCCCGTACTCCGCTGGCAGGCTGTCCCCGACCTTCCAGCCGTGCGACCGCGCGAGGTTCTCCTCGACGGCGACCTGCCCCTTCGCGAGCGTGTCCTGCGAGCCGGAGACCACCGGGAGGTGAAGGGCCTTGTCGAAGTCCGCCGGGATGACGGCGGTGACGTCCTGCTGGCTGCCGTCGAGTCGCATCCACCCTTGCTGCTCCTGTGACACCGCCCTCACACCGGGGACCTTGCGCAGGGCGGCGACCGCCGAGGCGTCCAGGCGCACGCCGCCTGCCGTGACCATGTAGTCGGCCTTGACGATGTCCGTGGTCATCTTGTCCATGGACTCACCGAGGGTGACGCCGAGCACGGTCAGGGCGCTGACCAGGGTGAGTCCGATGGCCAGCGCGGAGGCGGTGGCGCCGGTACGGCGCGGGCTGCGTACCGCGTTCCGGCCCGCGAGCGTGCCGGAAACGCCGAAGCCGCGCCGCAGCAGCGGCTGTACGACCGCGATCACCGGCCGGGACAGCAGGGGGATCAGCACGAGCAGACCCGTCACCGCGAGGAAGGCCCCGAACCCGACGATCCCCCCACCACTGGAGCTGCCGGCCCCTGTACCCGCGACGACGGCCGCCGCGCCGAGCAGCGTGAGGATGCCGCCGAGCACGTTCCGCAGGACCAGGGATTTCGTGGTGGCGGGCAGGTGTGCGCTGCCGATGGCCGCGACGGGCGGGATCTTCGCGGCGCGCCTGGCGGGCAGCCAGGCGGCCACCATGGTGACCAGGACACCGACGACGGCCGCGACCAGGACGGTCGTCGACGTGACGATCAACGGGCCGTCCGGTGTCCCGCCGTCGAACTCGACCGTGGCACTCGCTACGGCGGCCAGAACGGCGCCGAGACCGAGCCCGGCGGCCGCGCCGACGGTGCCGACCATCATCGCCTCGATCAGCACGGACCGGGTGACCTGCCCGCGGGAGGCGCCGACCGCGCGTAGCAGAGCGAGTTCCCTGGTGCGCTGGGCGGCCAGCATGGTGAAGGTGTTGCCGATCAGGAAGACACTGACGAAGAGCGCGACGCCGACGAAGGGGAACAGGATCCCGTTGAGGGTCATCGCGTCTCCCGCCACCAACTGGGCATCTGCTGCGGCGAGTTGCCGACCGGTCTCGGCCTTCACGGAGTGAGGGAGCACCTTGCTGACGGCGGCGACGAGTTCGGTGTTCGAGACGCCGGAGGCAGCGGTGACGGTGACCTTCTCGAAGAACCCCGGCTGGAGGAGGAGCCGCTGCGCGGACGGTGTGTCGAACAGCACCAGGCTGCCGCCTGCGGCCACGTCCTCGTTCTCGGTCGTGAAGATGCCGGACAGTTGGTACGCCTTCGCCGGACCCGTGAGAGCGACGGGCACGGTGTCGCCGACGTGGTAGCCCCCCTTGTCGGCGGTGTCCTTGTCGAGCGCGATCCGCCCGGGCCCGGTGGGCCCGCTGCCGTCGGTGAACACGTAGAGCGGGTCCTTGCCGTCCTTGCCCGGCGCGAAGTTGGCGGCCGAGTTGAACAGGCCGTCGGCGATGAGCCCGCCGTCCCTGTCGGCGACGTAGGCGCTCCCGTCGACGCGTCCGGCGGCGTCGGCGACGCTGTCGAGTCGGGCGACCTCGTCGAGCGTCTTCCGGCTGATGCCGGGAGAATCGCCGGAGTATTCGGTGTTCTCCGCGACCTGGACATCCACGTGGGCGTAGCTCTTGGCCGTCTGGCTTTCGGAGGCGTTCTTGTAGGTGTCCGTGAAGATCAGGGTGCCGGAGACGAACGCGACGCCGAGCATGACGGCGAGCACGGTCATCAGCAGTCTGGCCTTGTGCGCGAGGACGTTGCGCAGGGCTGTGCGGAACATGACGGTGTGGTCCTGGTGGGTGAGGGCGGCAGCAGGGTGGGCCGGCCGGCGTCGGTCCGCGACAGCGACGGTCGCGGGGCGGTGGCGACTTGGGGGTGTGTCGGCTGGTTTCGCTCAGCTCGTACGGAACTTGGTGTCGAAGGTCTTCATGAGGTCGAGGACCCCGTCCGCGGTGGGGTCGTACATCTCGTCGACGATCTGTCCGTCGGCGAGGAAGACGACCCGGTCCGCGTAGGAGGCGGCGACCGGATCATGGGTGACCATGACGACGGTCTGGCCCAACTCCCGTACTGAGTCACGCAGGAACGCGAGAACCTCGGCACCCGCACGCGAGTCCAGGTTCCCGGTCGGCTCGTCGCCGAAGACGATCTCGGGCTTGGAGGCGAGGGCCCGGGCGACGGCGACCCGCTGCTGCTGACCGCCGGAGAGCTGGGCGGGGCGGTGGCTGAGCCTGCCTGACAGACCGACCATCTGGATGACGGTGTCCAGCCACTCCTGGTCCGGCGTCCGGCCCGCGATGTCGATGGGCAGCGTGATGTTCTCCAGCGCGGTGAGGGTCGGCAGCAGGTTGAACGCCTGGAAGATGAAGCCGATCCTGTCCCTGCGGAGCTTGGTGAGCTGCCTGTCCGTCAGGGACCCCAACTCGATGTCACCGACGCGGACCGAGCCGGAGGAGAAGGAGTCCAGCCCGGCCACGCAGTGCATCAGCGTGGACTTGCCCGAGCCGGAGGGCCCCATGATCGCGGTGAACTGGGACTGTCCGAAGCCGACACTGACCTGGTCGAGCGCCACCACCTTGGTGTCACCCTCTCCGTAGACCTTGGAGAGCTTGGTGGCGCGGGCGGCCACGGCGGGAGTGCGGGAGACGGACGGCAGGATGGTCACGAGGTCTTGCTCCGATCGAAGGCACGGACAGCGCCGGGCGCAGGTCCAGATCCGTGCCCGGCCGGCAACTCCTTCATCGTCGGATTCGCAGCGGCCCCTGCGGATCAGCCGAATGACCGACTCCCTGGGGCTGATGCCCGAGCCCGGCCTTGTCAGCCTGAGGTATGGCGTCGCGTCCACTTTGAGGCTGACGGCCTGGAGAAAGCGCCTGGGAGACGAGGCTGCCGTGGACTCTGCCCCCTCATGACAGCGCGCCGCATCTCATACCGACAAGGCCCGCTCCATCGCCGTCTCGGCAGGTGCACGACCCAGACAGGACGAGGTCCAGTCCCGCATGATCAGCACCATCACCGCACACAGGTGAGACGTGCTGTGGTCGCGGGAGCGGCCGACTCGTCGTGGACCCGAGCGGTCGAGGACAAGACCCCATGGCCGACAACCGGCGATGACGGCCCGTATGTGCTCCAGCTGTCATTCGGCCGAGGGCCCGCCGGCGATCGCCTTCGTCTTCTGGCCGTTCGGCCGAGGCGGGCCGGTCGGCTGGGCCAGCAGAGTCCTTGTCATGCCTACCGCACGCATGGCCGCCCTCGTCGCGGCCGGACTGACCGTCAGCCTGTGCATTCCCACCGCCCGGGCGACAGCCGCCGGAGCCGACCGCTCCCCCGCCCCCGCCCTCGACCGTTACTACGACCAGCGCCCCGCCTGGCACCGCTGCGGCATCAAGGGCGAGTACCCCGCCGACCTACGGTGCGCAACCCTCAAAGTACCTCTCGACTACACACGGCCCTCCGGACCCACACTGCGCATGGAGATCTCCCGGCTCCGCACGAGCGTGCCCGGCAAACGGCGCGGTGTGCTGCTGTCCAACCCGGGAGGGCCGGGGGCCGGAGGGCTGGGGAATCCCTCGGCGTACAAGGAGATCATGCCCAAGAGCGTCCTGGACCGGTACGACCTCATCGGCTTCGATCCGCGAGGTACGGGTGCCAGCAGCCCCCTGAACTGCGGCCTCACCACGAACGAGACGGACTGGCCGCGCGTGTACCGGCCGGCGTCCTTCCGCCAAACCACCGATTTCGCCCGCGGCTTCGCCGCGAAGTGCGTCGCCCGGGACCGCACCCGGCTGCCGCATCTCACCACCCGTAACACCGCACGGGACATGGACGTCATCCGCGCCGTCCTGGGCGAGAAGCGGATCTCGTACATGGGCGTGTCCTACGGCACCTACCTCGGCGCCGTCTTCACCCAGATGTTCCCGGCCCGCAGCGACCGCGTCGTCCTCGACAGTTCGGTGGACCCGAACCGCTTCGGCCGGGGCGTGTACCAGGCCATGGCCGAGGGCGTCGAGCCCGCGTTCCGGGACTGGACCCGTCTGGTCGCCCGCCGGGACAGCACCTACCACCTCGGTGGCACTCCCGCGAAGGTTCGCGCCGCGTTCTTCCGGCTGCTCGCCCGCGCCGACCGCACGCCACTCAAGTACAACGGCAGCGACCCCGACTTCGAGGACCGCGCCGTCACCGGTGCCGACATCCGCGAGTCGCTGCGGCCGATGTTCTTCTACGACCCCTACCAGGCCGCGCGCGATGTCGTCGGCCTCCGCAAGGCGCCGGCCACCCGCCCGGATCCGCGGCCCTCCGACGAACCCGCGGACCCCTTCGACGCAAACTTCCAGGCACTCCACTGGGCGGTCGTCTGCGCCGACAACTCCGCCTCATGGCCGAGCGACCCGTCGCGCTACCGGCACGACGCCCTCCGCGACGGCGCTCGCCTCCCCCTCTACGGGGACTTCACCTCCAACATCACACCCTGCGCCTTCTGGCCGCGCGGCGCCGAACCGGCCACCCGGGTCAACAACACGGTGGGCTCGCTCATCCTGCAGAACCAGTGGGACTCCCAGACACCCGCGGCGAGCGGGCGGGCCATGCACCGCGCCCTGCGCGGCTCGCGCCTCGTCCAGGTCCAGGGCGGACGGGATCACGGCGTGTACGGCATCCCCAGCACTCCCGCCTGCGCCACCAACACGGTCAACACCTACCTGGTCACAGGCCGCCTGCCCAGCGGCGACATCACCTGCCATGCCCAGCCGTGAAGAACATGCACGGGGCCCACGCCAGTTGGAGGCAGGGGCCGGCACACTGCGCATCGCCCCGAACGACGCTCTGAGCCCGGCCGTACGCGCGACCGGCCACCAGCACCAGGCCGTGGACGGGCACCGATCGCCGGGGGACACCGGGGCCTGTCCCCGGGTAGCGGTCCACGACAAGGTGCACCTTGCGGTCGAAGTGGTGACGAGTCGGTCCAGGAAGCGGCCCATCACGTCGACGAGGGGCACTCCCCTCGACTGCTCGACGACTTGACGTACGGCGCCGGCTGCGGACCAGGTGGGGTGTCGGGCCGTCGGCCATCCCACCTCCCGCAGTCAGCCGCGGAGGTGGTCCCGCAGCCAGGGCAGAGCCAGGGCACGGGTGGTCTGCATGCCTATGGTGGCGACGGAGCCGCCGTAGCCGTGTTCCATGAAGGGCAACTGGACGTACCGGTGGGTGATGCCCGCAGCGGTGAGCTTGTCCGCGAACGCTTTCGAGTGCCCTGCGAAGACGAGGTGGTCGGCGCCACCGTGGAGGATCAGCGTGGGCGGGGCGCTCCCGGTGATGTGGGTCGCGGAGTCAGTGGCGCGGTAGCGGTCTGGATGCTGGGCGGGGGTACCGCCTATGTGCCACTGGCCGACCTGGTGCCCCAGCGCACTGTCGGACTCACCGGCCGTGACGTCGACAGCGGGAAACGAGGCGATGACGGCTTTCACGCGGGGCAGTTCGGCGGCGGTGCCGCACGAGGGCTTCATGGTGCCCGCATCGATCTTGTAGGCGACGTTGATGGCCAGGTTGCCGCCGGCCGAGCCGCCGAAGGTGGCGACCCGGTCCAGGTCCCAGTGGTATTCGTCGGCGTGAGCGGTGGCCCAGGTCATGGCGCAGGCGACGTCGGCGTCCTGGGTGTTCCAGCGGTGTTCGGTCGCGGTGGACAGGCGGTAGTCGACGTCCAGTACCACGTACCCGCGGTCGGCCAGCCAGCTCGTGTAGGGGGTGCGGCCTCGGCTGCCCTGTACGAAGCCGCCGCCGTGGATGCTGACGACCAGAGGGGCGGCCGAAGCAGCGGAAGCGTGGTCGGGCAGGTACAGGTCCGCCTTCATCTTCTCGCCGTCGAGCGTGGCGTAGGTGACGGTCTTGTCGGGGCCCCGCCCGAGCTCAGCGGTGAGAGTGGTCGGCGCGAAGGGGAACCACCTGCCGGTGGCTCCGTGTACGGCAAGGATCTGGACCGTGGTGGTGAGCAGGGCCAGCGCCAAGCCCACGCCGCCCACAACCACGAAGGTACGGGCCGTACGCCTGCGTGCGCCACTTCTGCGCAGGGCGTACACGGCTGTGGTCAGGGCGAGGGCCGCGAGGACGATGTTCCAGACGCCGACCGTGTCGCGCACGCCGCCTATGACAAGCACAACCGCCTGCAGCCACGTGACATGCAGCACCGGGGAGATCCAACCAACGGGCATCACAGCCAGCAACTGGTTCACAAGGGCCAACAGGCCGAGGAGAACGGTCACCGCCAGCAGGACGATGCGCACGAGGCGTGGGCCAGTGCCCGCCCCACCGTCCGACGGGTCGGGCGCCGGGGCGGATACGTCGGGGGACGCGGCGGGCATGTCGGGGCCTGGTTCTTCGAGGTCGTTGCGCATGGCCGGCGGGTCCCGTCAGAAGTGGGGAAAGGGGGAAATGGCGCGCACCATCGGATTGTCAGTATGGATGGGTCGTGACGAGACCTCGTCTCGGCGAGACGTAAGCCCCCCGTTCGGGGGGTGCGGACGCCCTGTGCTGCCATGTCCTCAACGCAGACAACCCTGCGCACGTGCCGCGGCCACGAGAGCGACACGGTTGCGCGCGCCGAGCTTGCGCATACTGGAAGTGAGACTCGACTTCACGGTCTCGGCGCTGATACCCAACGCGGCAGCGACCTCCCGGTTCGTCGCACCCGTGGCGACCTTGGCCAGGATCTCCCGTTCGCGCTCCGTGAGGGCTCCTCGGGTCACCTCTGCCGCCTCGGGGAGTTCTGCCGTCCGACCGGCCAGACGGCGCACGAGAGCCTCGATCTGCCGTCGCTGAGAGCCGTCGGCCATCTCTGCCGCAATGTGCACGAGTTCGGAGCAGACGTCGACGAGCATCCGGCGCTCGGCCGCGCTCATCCCCGTGCTCGCGGCAGAGGTGCTGCCCCCGGCCGCCACCCGCAGGTGTTCCCATCGGCGATCCAATTCCAGATCCTCGGCGAGCTCCCGTTCCAGGGCGCGCACCAGGACCGTGACATCGCCGAAGACACGGTCGCCGAAGACGTACTCGTGGCGCCTTGCTCCGTAGACCACGCCACGGAGACCGCCGGGGACCGGAACCCGGATCGGGACGGCGAACGCGGCACGGATCTGCTCTCGGCGCACGACCGGGTCGTACTCGTGGCTGATGCCGCCCGCCCGGCAGTAGTCCGGCACCTGCATCGGCCGCTTCAGGGCCATCGCTTTGCCGCCCAGTCCCGTACCGATGGCGACGCGGAGGTTGCGCAAACCCTCTGTGGTGACGCCGACCAGCTGATCTATGACGAAGTGGTCTGAATCGGCCGCGGTCAGAGACCCCATGACCGCGTCCACGCCTGTGATGCGCCGCATGTCGTGCAGGAGGGTGGTGAACCGTGCTGATCGAGCCGCTGTCAGGACAGTCATGTGATGCGCCCAGTATCGAGGAGTGAGGAGGCAATCAATGGATCTTGACTGCGAGTTGGGGTCCGTTCGGTCTGTCGAGTGCGAAGCCGGTGTTGGCGAAGAGTCCGCTGAGAATGCTGTCCCGGTACTACAGCGCCATGTGTGGCCTGCGGAGCAGGCGCTCCAAGTCGCCGAGTGCACGGGCTGCCAGGCTGGCCGGGCTTAGCTTGATGTGCATGACTCGGCATGCGGTTGATGGTGTGCGGGGTGGCGTCTACGACACCGTCGAATCGGTGAGGCCGGGCCGGACGGGTCTGTTGGGGGCGGGCGTGGGAAGGAACACGCGGGAGACCGCGCCGGTGTCGTGGTGGATGGTGTGTGTACACGGCCGCAACTCGTGCCCGGTGCCGGGCGCTGCACCAGTGCCCTCGTTGCGTGCGTAACGCGGGTGGGAACCGCCGGCTGTCAGCAACCGTATCCGGTGCCCGGGCCTGACCTCGTGTGCGCAGGCGTCGAGCCGCACACGCACGTACTGCACCTGGTCGATGGGCGAGGTGGAATCGAGGCGCAGGAGTCCTTCGGCGAAGTTGCGGGCGATGCCTTTCGGGTCGACGTCGCAGAGCCGTACGAAGACGTCGGCGTGCGGGTTGCTCCTGGTGTGCGCCAGTTCGACGACGGGTGTACCGATGATCTCCAGCGGTGCGGTCAGCGGGGGCGTGGTGAAGGTGAGCACATCGAGGCGGTCCTGCAGGTCGGCGTTGTCCTTGACGCCACTGTCGAGGGTGAGCAGAGGGCCACCGAGGGTCGGTGTGGGGTTCGCCGGGTCGTAGACGAACGTGGACGGCGCGCCGCCACTCGGCTCATCGGCCAGGAGCTTCCCGTCCGGCTGCAGGTAGCGCACGGTTTCGGCGGCCGCAGGCGGCCATTCCTCAAGCCGTCGCCATGCGCCCTGGCCCGTGACGTACACCTCTACTGGCAAGTTGGGCCGTGGGGGTGCCGGTGTCTCGTCGTCGGCGAGGTGTGTCCGGAGCCATTCGAGATTACTGCGGAGCAGGCGTCCCATACCCTTCTGGCTCAGTTCCTGGTGGGTCCAGGGTCCGACGGTGAGCGAGACGTCGACTCCACGGGTACGCAGCGTCCGGTACTGGTGGAGGGTCTGGTCGAGGAAGAGGTCCTGCCAGCCGGCGGTGAGCCGCACCGGTACGTTCGCCCGCTGAAGGGCGTCGTCAAGTTTGAGGCCGTCCCACAGGGGATCGTCGGGGTCGGGTGTCGTCAGCCACTCGCGGAACCACGGGGTGCGGTGCTCTGTCGCCGCGTCGGCGGCATCGGCCAACGGAAGAGAGCCGAAGACCGGGGCCAGGCGCCGGTTCATCGTCAGCACACGGGCCACACCGCGTAGCCCGGTGAATCGTTCCTGGCCGGCCATCATCGCCGCCCAGGACAGGAAGTCGCCGAGCTGGAACGCTCCGGCGCCGTACACCGTCTCGTGCATGTTGTGGGGGGCGACGGCGATCAGGCAGGTGCGCAGCTCGGGGGGCGGGTCCATCAGCAGCGCCCACTGGGTCCACCCCACATACGACCCCCCGGCGGTGGCGAGCCGCCCGTCGAACCACGGCCGGGTCCGCAGCCAGGCCACCGCGTCCTGGGCGTCGTCGGCCTCGTTCGCCATCGGGTAGAAGTCTCCCGTGGAGCCGAACGTGCCGCGGCAGCTTTGCAGTACGACGTGAAATCCGTGGCCCGCGTAGACCCTGGCCTCCAGGTCGTGCGGCAAGCCGCGCCCGTACGGTGTGCGCAGCAGGACGGTGCCCTTCGGCCGGTCGGTGACGGGGGCGTAGTGGTCCGTGACCAGAACGGCGCCATCGCGCGCGGGTGTTGGCAGGTTCCGCTCGACCCGGTAGCCGTATCGCGGGCCCGGCAGCCGCATCAGGCGGGTCAGGATCCGGTCCGTCGTGCGAGCGGTCAGGCTCGGGGGCGCCGGCGGGGGGAGCGTGGTGGGCATGGCCTGCTTTCCGGTTCTTTCATGGGCGGGGTCGGGACCTGAGGTGCCGGGGTCGGTTCACAGGCAGGCGCGCAGCGCGCGGCAGAGGGCGTCGGATCGGTCGTCGGGAAGGCCCCCGGGCTGTGCGGTCTGGTAGGCGAAGGCGATCTCCGATTCCAGGTGTGCGAAAGCGAGGCCGCCGCCGAAGCCGTCGTGGCCGAAGCTGCCCGGGCCGGCCATCGGCCGGTGCGCTGAGCTGATCATGAAGCCGGTGCCCCAGCGGTTGCCCTCGTCGGGCCCCACGAACGGCCGGCCCTCGCAGCGCGGCACGCGGGCATCACGGACGGTGTCCGGGCCCAGCAGCCTGACTCCGTCGACCTCTCCCACCGTGGCCGCGTACAGCCGTGCCAGGCTGCGGGCACTGGTCACGAGATTGCCCGCAGCGATCTCGACCGACAGCCACACCTCCCCATTGGCGGTCTGGATGAGGTCGGCGGTGTCGAAGACGCCCCCCAGACTCATCGAGCGTTCGATCAACGGTGAGGCGAGAGCGTTGGCCATCAACGCGGCGGCTTCGGGGTCGGTGTGGGGCAGCGGGTCTGCCAGGGGGTGGAAATCGGCGGCCGTGGGGTCGGCGCCGTACGTCATCGTCAGGTTCAGGGGAGCCTCGACGTGCTCGCGCAGCCACTGGCCGGGGCGCAGCCCCGTGGTCCGGCGCAGCACCTCGCCGACCAGCCAGCCGAACGTGAGCGTGTGGTAGGCGTAGGCGGTTCCCGGAGGCCAGGTCGGTGCCTGCCGGGCCAGCGCGTCCGCCACAGACTTCCAGGCGCGCAGGTTCTCCACCGTCACATCCGCCTCGGGCGCCACCAGGCCGGTCTGGTGCGAGAGGAGTTGCCGTACCGTCGTCGTCTCCTTGCCTTTCTCGGCGAACTCCGGCCAGTACTTCGCCACCGGGGCGTCGAGTTCGATCAGTCCGCGCTCGGCGGCCATCAGCAGGCAAAGGGTGGTGACACCCTTGCTCACCGAGAACACGACGGTGCGAGTGTCGGGTGTCCAAGTGCCCCGGGCGGTCCGTCCGGCCCAGATGTCGACGACCGGGGCTCCCTGGGCGTACACCACGCAGGAGGCGGCTGTGTCGCCGCGCCGACGGAAGTTGTCGGCGAAGGCGTCCGCGATCGGTTCGAAGCCGCTGTCCACGCGGCCTTGCACCTGTACTGCTGTCATGTCACGCACTTCCTCGTGTGGTGTTGTCGGCGTCGCATCCGGGATCAGGTCGTGCACGGGCCTGGGCTCAGCGGTCAGTCAGCGGCACTGCTCTGCGTGCGCCTCGCCTTCTCACATCGGCTACCTGCGGTTGAGTGCGCTCATCGCCTGGGGCAGGAAGCGGCGCAGATCGTCGTAGATGTAGAACCGCGTGCCATGAGCACCGTTGCCGTAGAACCAGGTGGTGACGGGCACCTGGTTCCGGTCGAGTGCGGCGACGAGGTTCTCGGCGCTCTGGCGCACCAGGATCTCCATGGGTGCTCCTGCGATGGCGCTCACGGGGTCGTCGTAGCGGCCGGGCAGCCCGTTGCCGCTGGCGACGAACAGGGACACTCCGCGCAGCTCGGCAGCCAGGTCGACCGGATTGTGCGCCTTCCAGTTCTCGGCCTGCAGCGTTCGGTCGCCGAAGATGCACGGGTCCCAGGCCAGGGTGATCAGCGCAGGACCGATCGGGTACAGCGTGTCGAGGTCCACGGCGCCCGAGAAGGAGCCGGCGGCGGCGAAGACTCCCGGGTTGCGGGCGGGGTACGCCATCGCGCCGAAGCCGCCCATCGAGGTACCGGTGATCGCGCGCCGGCCTGTGGTGCGGAAGGTCTTGTCCAGCCACGGGAGCAGCTCGCGGATGTGGAAGGTCTCCCACGCCGGGGGCGGGAACGGCACCGGTCCGTTGAAGAGATCGCGGCCGGTGACGGGAGTGCCGTACCAGTCGGCGTAGAAGCCGGCAGGGCCTCCGTCGGGCTCGACGAAGATCACATCGTTGTCGCCCAGCACCTGCTCCACCTCGCCGGCGGGGAAGGTGGTGGGCGAGTCGTTGGTGCCGTGCAGGTGCATCATGACCGGGTAGCGCTTGCCGGCCGAGCGGTCGTAGTCGGCGGGCAGGATGACGCGCACCCGGACAAGCCCGTCGGACCTGGCGTCGCCGACCGCCTTCGAACGGAACGCGTACATCCGTGTGCGGGCGTCGATACGCTCGACCGAGACCAGAGTCAGTCCGACCTCGGGCTCGGCGGTCCGGACTACGCAAAACGGGCTGTCAGCCGCCGAGGCCGGGCTCGGGGCTGCTACGCCGACGAACAGGACCAGTGCCGAAGCGAGCATCAGCACCATCCGCCGGGTCGTGGGCCGGGCCCGGCCCACATGTGCTCCCTCGGCCATGTCACGCGCTCCCTCGTGCGGTGTTGTCCCGGATCTGGGTGACGATCTGCGGCCAGAGCGCTCGGGGAAGCTCGTGGCCCATCCCGTGATGGATGGTCAGCGTCGAATCCGGGATCAGCTCGTGCATGGCCCGGGACGCGCCGGGATCGATCAGGCGGTCGCCGTCGCCGTGCATGATCGTGGTGGGTGCCGTGATGCGGTGCAGGTGGGGCGTGCGGTCGGGGGAGTTGTCGAGTGCCTCCACCTGGCGGACCACGCCGTCGGGGTCGTAGTTCCGCTGATACATCCGACCGCCGAGCTCGCGGAGCCAGGCCGTGTCCTGGGGGAATCCGGGTGAGGCGCAGGCCGCTTCGTTGTCGAGGTAGAGCGCGATCGCCTCGTCCTCGTCGCGGGCACGGGGGCGCTGGGTGCGCTCGTCGACCAGGTCGCGGCCGGCGATGAAGTCGGTGCTGGGCGCTGTGTAGATCAGGGCGAGGCTCAGCACCCGGGTGGGGTGGTCGAGGGCGAGCTGCTGGGCGACCATGCCGCCCATCGACTGGCCCACGATGTGCGCCGCGGGGATGTCGAGGGCGGTGAGGAGGCCCGCCGCATCGTTCGCCATGTCGGCCACGGTGTAGCCGCCCTGCGGGAACTTCTGCGAGAGGCCGACGTCCCGGTTGTCGAAGCGGACGACATGGAAGCCCGCGTCGGCGAGTTGGCGGCGCAGAGCGGCGTGCCAACCGAGCATGTGGGCCCCGAGGCCCTGGATCAGCAGCAGCGGGGGGTGGCCGGGATCGCCGAAGGTGTCGTAGCAGAGCGCCACCCGTGCGGGCGTGGTGATCATGATCATGGAAGCCTCCGTCGGCTAGCGGATCGAGCGGATGCACATGGCCAGCGCACCGGCGACCAGGGCGCACGCGCTGCCGACGATGAACAGTGAGCCGTAGCCGCCGAGGCTGATGAGCGCGCCGGCGATGGCCGGGGCGGCGAGTTGGGGCAGACCGGTGGCGACGTTGAGGATGGCGAAGTCGCGCCCTTCGCTCTCCTTGTCCGGCAGGACCAGCGACATGACGGCGAGGTCGACCGCGAAGTACGTGCCCAGGGCGGCACCAGAAACCGCGGAGTAGGCGAGCATCGCGCCCCAGCTGTGGCTGACGATCGGTATGAGCTGGGACAGTCCCAGCCCGACGGCGCTGATCGCGATGAACAGTTTGCGCCGGTCGAGCTTGTCGGCGAGCCAGCCGCAGAGCGTGGCGACGCCGATCCAGGTGCCGAACGACACCGTCGAGAGGGTGCTCACCGCGACGGCGACATTGCCGCCGGGGACGTTCTCGGCGCCGACGTAGTCCTGGACGGCGAAGAACAGGTAACCGGAGACCGTGAAGTAGGACAGGAACAGGCCGAACCGGCTGGCGAAGGCCAGCGCGAAGTCGCGGTGGCCGAACGCGCGGAAGAACGCCCGGACAGCCGCGGCCGCGTTGCCCCGGTCCTTCGGTCTTTCCGTGACCAGGTCGAGCGAAGACGGTTCGCGCGCACCGGCGACGAGGGCGAGCGTGGTGACGAGCAGCACCAGCCCGAGAGCCGTGTACGCCCAGACCTGGCTGACCCGGCTGGCCAGGTTGACGCCGAGGAGGATGCCCACGGGCGTGCCCAGGCCGATGACCGCGGAGGCGATGCCACGGCGGGTCACGGGCACGCGGTCGGGCAGGATCGCTGCGAGCGCCCCTCCGTAGAAGTTCATGGTGAACCACAAGACCGTGAGCAGGGTCGCGAGGACGACCAGCGATTCGCTCAGGCCCATGGCGATCGTCAGAGGCGCGGAGGCGCAGGCCATCACCATCAGCCAGGGGGCGCGTCGTCCGAACCGGGACCGCGTGCGGTCCGACAGCGCTCCTCCGGTGGGGAGGGCGATCATCGAGGCCACCGCGGCCAGCGTGGTCAGCAGCGCTAGGACGCCGACCTTGGAGTCGGGCGCGAGTCGCGCCACCTGTGCGGGGAGGAGGATCGCCCCGATGGCGTTGAACAGGGCGTACGTCGCGGTGGTGGCTGGGAACACGCAGGTGAGCAGACGGGAAAGGCGGACCGGGTCGGCGGGGGAGGCGACGCCCCGGCCGGGCGTCGTGTCGGTGCTGACGGGGATCGTGTCGTCCATGACAGATCTCTCTTCGTGTGATTCCGCCCGGTCGGCGCGCGTGGGGACGGTGTTCGACGGGGATGGGCGGCTCGGGCAGAGCGGGTGCGGGGCGTCCCCCTACAGGCCATTGCGGCTACCGAAACGGCGTCCCCATACGCTCTAATACGTATTAGGTCGCTGATCGCCGTACCGTAGCCTGTGCCGGAGGGTGTGGCAAGAGGTCGGGAGGGGCATTGCCGAGGGTCACCAGCAAGGACGTGGCGCGAGAGGCCGGGGTCTCACAGACCACCGTGAGCTTCGTGCTCAACGGGAGGGAGGAGCACGGTCTCTCTGCGGAGACCCGTCGCCGCGTGCTGGAGACGGCGGAGCGTCTCGGCTACGTACCGTCGGGAGCCGGCCGTGCACTGCGCAAGGGCCGCAGCAACGTCGTGCTCTGCGTGGTGCCGGATCTCCCCGTCGCCGAGGCTATGGAGCAGTTCAAGCTGGCCCTCGGCCGATCGCTGGGCGAGGCGGGCTACACCTGTGTGTACCTGCACCACGTCGGGACGACCACGCCGCTGGCCGAGCTCTGGCAGCACGTCCAGCCGGCGGTGGTCGTCGCGTTCGGTGGTCTGCCGGCCACCGATGCGCAGTCACTGCTTCGGGCTGAAATCCCTTTGCTGGAGGATGTATTCACGCCGGGCCGTGCCGGCCTGACCGGGCTGAGCCAGGAAAAGGTCGGACGCATGCAGATCGAGCACCTCGCGTCACGCGGGCACCGGCACATCGGTTACGCCGCGCTGGACGATCCCCGGGAGCGCCCCTTCTGCCCGCCCCGCCTGGAAGGGGCTACCCGGGCCTGCGTCGACCTGGGTCTGCCGTTGCCGCAGGTCGTCAGCATGCGCTATTCGCGGGCCAGTGCCCGGGAGGCCGTCACGCAGTGGACCCAGGGCGCCAACCCGGTCACAGCGGTCGCCGCCTTCAACGACCTGATCGCCCTCGCCGTCCTGGCGAGCTGCCGCACGCAGCACATCGACGTCCCGGACGACCTGGCCCTCATCGGCGTCGACGACCTCCCGGTCAGCTCACTTGCCGTCCCGGCCCTGACCACCATCCGGATGGACCTTACCGTGGCGGCCGGCAACCTCACCACAAGCGTCCTCTCACTGGCCGGCGCTCCGGCCCCGGCAGCGCCGAGTGCGCCCGGCGCGGACGATATCCTCGCCGTCGTCCAGCGCGAAACGACGTAGTCGGCTGATGGCCTGGTGGGTTCATTCGGTCACCAGCCAGCCCTACTCGCATGCCATGGTTAGAGCCGAAAAAGCGACTCCTGCCAATGGGAGTCCTCTGGGACTTTCCTGGGACTTCCGGCTCCATCACCGGGTACGACCGTGAAACAGCCGAAAGGTCATTTACACAGGTCAGCGACCCACAAGCACACAGCACCCCAGGTCAGCGGACCCAGTGGTCTCTTCCGGGACATCTGACCGACTCGCGGCGCTCCAGGTGAACACCCGTTCGCCTGGAGCCCGAGGCGTACGCCGGCAGCGAGGAGCGCACGCTCCCCCAACTGTCCTGGCCCGCGGCCGGGCTGAGCGGGGCCGCCGGCGTACCGGTCACCCCGCCGCCGGCGCGCCGGTCACCCCTGTGTGAGCGTC
Organism: Streptomyces niveiscabiei; assembly: GCF_001419795.1. Taxonomy (GTDB): domain Bacteria; phylum Actinomycetota; class Actinomycetes; order Streptomycetales; family Streptomycetaceae; genus Streptomyces; species Streptomyces niveiscabiei. Next base: position 2,111 of record NZ_LIRL01000193.1, on the reverse strand, counting down.
ACCGCCCCGGTCTCGCGGGCGTGGAAGCGCGGCAGGGGCAGGCCGCCCTCGGGGGCGAGTTCCATCAGCGTCGCCTCGACTCTCGCGGTGCCGGGGGTGAGGGCGGAGGGGGCTGGTCTGCCGGTGTTCTCCCAGGTGTGCTCGGCGCCGTCGCACACCGCGGCGGTGCCGCCGATGCCGTGGCTGACGTCGCCGGAGTCCTGGTTCACGGAGCTGCTCACGAAGACGGGGCCCTCGCTGCCGAGGCAGCGGTACGTGCCGGTCAGGGTGACCGTGCCGTCGGCGGCGATACGGCCCACCGGGTCGACGGTCACGGTCTCGGCGGGGTCCGCCTGCGCGGTGGGGACGGCCAGCAGGAGCAGCGCGGCGCCGGCTGCCGTGCCGAGTGCGGAGCGCAAGGACATGGGGTACCTCCTGGTTCGGGATGTTCCCGACCAGCGATACCGGGGTGCGCGACCCGGTTCGGGGTGGAGGGCGGGGGCGCGGGGTGAGTCCATGCCATCGGTCGACGCGGATACGACCGTACGGCGGTGTCCGCGCGACCGCCCGTGACCGCGTCTCCACCGGCCGGTGACCGGCGTCGGGGAACCGTCCCGGAGTTGTCCTGGTGTTGTCACGCTCGCGGCGGAGCCGTTCCGATGAGTTCGCGGCGGGAGCATGGTCTGTATATGCGGGACGGCCCGCTCGGGCCGACCCCCCCGTCATGGAGGTGCGCCATGTGTTCCCACACCGTCTCCGGGACCGCCGAGGGTCCCGCACACGTCGTCGCCGCCCACCCGGAGCAGGGCTGGACCCTGCTGTGCGACGGCACGATCGTCTTCGACGACTCCGGCGAACTGCTCCCGGACGGCAGCGTCGTGGCACCGGCCAGGCGGCTGGTCGCGGCCTGAACCCACGACGGGTTCACTCCAGCACGGCGAACCCGTCCAGCTCGATCAGCGCCTCCTCGTCCCACAGCCGTACGATGCCGACGACCGCCATCGCCGGATAGTCCCGGCCCGCCAACTCCCGCCAGATCCGGCCCAGTCGAGGCGCGGCGGCGCGATACGCGGCGACGTCCGTGACGTACACCGTCACCCGCGCGAGGTCGGCCGCCGAGCCCCCCGCCGCCGTGAGCGCGCCCAGCAGGTTGCGCAGCGCCGTCTCGAACTGCTCGGCCAGCGTCACCCCGACGACCTTCCCGTCCCCGTCGAGCGCCGTCTGCCCGGCGAGGAGGACGAGGCGGGTGCCGGTGGCGACGACGGCGTGGGAGAAGCCGGAGGGGGGCGACAGTTCGGCGGGGTTCACGCGTTCGAGGCTCATGGGGTACGTCCTTCCCGGCCGCCGGTCCCGCTCACCCGGCCTCCTCCCCCGGCCCCTTCCGCCGCCCTCGCCTCGTCCCACTCCGCGTACAACTCCCGCGCCACGATGCCCCGTTGCACCTCGCTCGCCCCCTCGTAGATCCGGGGCGCCCGCACCTCCCGGTAGAGGTGCTCCAGCAGATGCCCCCGCCGCAACGCCCGCGCCCCGTGCAACTGCACCGCCCTGTCGACGACGTACTGCGCGGCCTCGGTCGCGAAGAGCTTGCCCATCGCCACGCGCCGGGGCACGTCCGCGCCGCCGGCGTCGTACGCGGAGGCCGCCGCGCGGACCATCGAGCGGGCCGCCTCGACCTGTACGGCCATCTCGGCGACCTGGTGGGACACGGCCTGGAGGTCCCTCAGCTTGCCGCCGAACGCGTCCCGTCGGGACGTCCAGTCGAGGGTGGCGTCCAGCGCGGCCTGCGCCATCCCGACGGCGAAGGCGCCGACGCTCGGCCGGAACCGGTTGAGCGTCCCCATCGCGACCCGGAACCCCCGGCCGGTCTCCCCGATGACGTCCTCGGGCCCGACGGGTACGCCGTCGAAGGTGAGCGTGCCGATGGGGTGCGGGGACAGCATGTCGAGGTGCTCACCGCCGAGCCCGGGCCGGTCGGCGGGCACGAGGAACGCGGTGATGCCCCGCGCGCCCGCGCCCCCGGTACGGGCGAACACCGTGGAGAAGTCGGCCTCGGGGGCGTTGGAGATCCAGCACTTCTCCCCCACGAGCCGCCAACCGCCACCGCCCTCAGGCACCGCCCTCAGCTCCAGCGC
>NZ_LIRL01000192.1 GCF_001419795.1 Streptomyces niveiscabiei | reverse complement strand
AGGACGCCCGCCGCCGCGGCCAGCGAGATCACCGAGTTCACCACGCGCGTGCCGTAACCGATCATCCTGCGCGCGGACTGGGCGCCGTACTGGGCCGTGTCCAGGAGCTTGTGGAAGGCGTGGTCCTCGATCGCGGCGAGTTCGACGGCCGCGGCGGCGGGCGTCCTGACGGTCCTGCACCCGGTGCTGCTGCCGCTCCTGCTGACGATGACGCTCCCGAGCGCGTGGAGCGCGCTGACGAACGCCAGGCGCCGCTACGAGTCGTTCCACACGTGGGTGCAGCACGCGCGCGCGGGGCAGCTGATCGCGAGCCTGCTGACGGAACCGGCGGCGGCCCCGGAGATCCGTGTGCACGGCGTCGGCCCGTTCCTGCTGCGTCACTTCCGGTCGATGTCGGAGACCGCGGAGGCGGAACAGGCGCGGCTGGCCCGCCTGACGGCCCGTACGGGGCTGATCGCGGCGGCCTGGACGGGCCTGGCGACGGTCGCGACGTACGCGACCCTGGGCGGCCTGCTGCTGGGCGGCGCGATGGCCCTGTCGGTCGCGGGGACGGCCGTGATCGCGATCCGCAGCGGCTCGGCGAGCCTGAACACGCTGGTCCTGGAGGTGAACCAGCTCCACGAGGAGGCCCTGTTCGTGGGCGACCTGCAACGGCTGTACGTCGAGGCGGCCGAGCGGGCGATCCCGGCGGGCGGGACGGACCTCCCGGAGGACCCGGAGGAGATCCGCTTCGAGAACGTCACGTTCCGCTACCCGGGCGACGGCTCACCGGACCACCGCCCGGCCCTGGACGACGTCTCGCTCACCCTGCCGCTGGGCCGGATCATCGCGCTGGTCGGCGAGAACGGCTCGGGCAAGACGACCCTGGTGAAGCTGCTGGCGGGGCTGTACCGGCCGGAGTCGGGGCGGGTCATGTGGGACGACGTGGACGCGGCGGGCGCGGACCGCGGGCAGCTCGCGGAGCGGATCGCGATGGTCGCGCAGGACTTCAAGCGCTGGCCGTTCACGGCGAAGGTGAACGTGGCGATCGGCCGCTCGGCCGCGCCGCTCACCGAGGAGCGGCTCGCCTCGTCCGTCGCGCAGGCGGGCGCGCAGGACGTCGTCGCGGACCTTCCGCGCGGTCTGGACACGCTGCTGGCACGCCAGTTCAGCGGCGGTCACGAGCTGTCGGGCGGCCAGTGGCAGCGGCTGGGCATCGCGCGGGCGGCCTACCGGCGCGGGCGCATCCTGATCGTGGACGAGCCGACGGCCGCGCTGGACGCGCGCGCGGAGCTGGAGGTGTTCGAGAAGATCCGGGCGCTCGCCGACAGCGGCCAGACCGTCGTCCTGATCACCCACCGGCTGGCGTCGGTCCGCCACGCCGACCTGGTGCACGTCCTGGAGCAGGGCCGGCTCGTCGAGTCGGGCACCCCGGACGAACTGCTCGCGACCGGGGGCGTGTACGCGGAGCTGTACGCCCTCCAGGCCGAGCAGTTCACCGTACGGCTGCCCGCTCACTCTCCGGAGTGACCCCGCACGATCACCAGGAAGGCGTCGCTGGCGAGGTCCATGACGACCTCCGCCGCCAGCCCTTCCGAGCGCCTCGCGCGCGCGAACTCCTCCGCGGGCCACGACCCGCGCGGGCCGCCCGCGGGGAACCGTTCCAGTACGGTCCGCCCGTTCACCATGTCGTCCTCCGGGAAGCGTCTCCCGTACGGCCGTCCGTTCCGGCCGTCGCTCGTACTGGAGTGAACGCGCCACAGGGGCCGGAGGACTCGGCATATGACAGTACTGAGACCTACCTGACACACCGCCCGTACGCAGAGTGATCAGAAGTCGTACTCATCGTGATAGAGAACGGCCGTTTCGGGCCCCCGTCCCCACGCGGTCAGGTCGAGCAGCCCGGCCGCCGTGCCGAGCCCGTCGAGTCCGCGTCCGAAGGCGGAGTACGTGTGGAAGACGCGGTCCGCGTCGCGCAGGAAGCAGCTCAGGCCCTGCCGTTCGACGAGTTCGCCGTCCGCGCGCGCGAGGGTCGCCTCGAAGTCGGTGTTGAAGTCGCTGTCGTAGGACGAGTACCAGGGCACCGTCCAGCCGAGCCGCGCCTTGAACGGCAGGACGCGCGTGTACGGCGCTCTGGAGACGACCGCGAACGCCGTGTCGCGCGCCTTGAGGTGGGCGAGGTGGCCGACCTGGTCGAGGAAGGCCGAGCAGCCCCGGCAGCCGGTGTCCCACTCGGGCGCGAACATGAAGTGGTGGACGACGAGCTGGGCGCGCCCTTGGAAGAGGTCGAGGAGGGTCGCCTTGCCGTCGCCGCCCTCGAAGACGTACTCCGCGTCGACCTCGACCATCGGCATCCGGCGCCGCTGCGCGCCGAGCGCCTCGCGCGCGCGGGCGAGCGCCTCCTCCTTCGCCAGCAGGTCCTCGCGCGCCGCGCGCCACTGTTCGCGCGAGACGATCTCCGGGAGCGACATCGCCCACCCCTTCACGTACGACGGTCCGTCGGAAGGGGTGACTGGAGGGCCGCGCGGAACTCATCGTCGTGGGCGAAGAAATTTTCCGGCCGCACGATTCGGATGTCGCGCGGCTCAGGTGTCGTACTCCTGGACACGCCGCCCGTGCGCGCGGTCGGTGAGGGCGGGCAGACGGGCCGTCAACTCCGTGACGACGGATCGCACGTCGACGGTGAGGAGCTGACGCTCCCGCATGAGGACGCGGCCGTCGACGATCGTCGTGCGGACGTCGCTCGCGCGGGCGCTGTGCACGAGGGTCGCGGCGAGGTCGTGGACGGGCTGGGTGTGCGGGCCGGTCAGGTCGACGAGGATCAGATCGGCGCGCATGCCGGGAGCGAGCGCGCCGATGCGGTCACCGAGGCCGAGGGCCTGTGCGCTCTGCGGGCCCGCGTGGTCGAGGGCCTGGCGTGCCGTCAGCCAGCGCGGGTCGCCGGTCGTCGACTTCTGCACCAGCGCGGTCAGGGCCATCGACTCCCACACGTCCAGGGAGTTGTTGGAGGCGGCGCCGTCCGTCGCGAGTCCGACGGGTACGCCGATCTCGCGCAGCACGCGCACGGGGGTGGTCGTCGGCCAGGCGAACTTGAGGTACCCGCGCGGAGCGGTCGCCACGGAGACGCGTCCCCGCGCGCGGGCGAGGACGTCGAGGTCGCGGTCGAGGATGCCGGTGCCGTGCGCGATCAGGACGTCCGTGTCGAGGATGCCGGTGCGCTCCAGGACGTCGACCGGGGTGACGCCGTGGCGCGCGAGGCTCGCCTCGGCCTGGTCGCGGTTCTCCGAGGCGTGCAGGTGGACGGGGAGCCCGTGCTCCTGCGCGAGGGCCGCGGTGGCGGCGAGATCGGCTTCCGTGACGGTGTACGGGGCGTGCGGGGCCAGGGTGGTGGTGATCCGCCCGCCGGCCCCCTCGCGGTGCCTCAGGGCGAACTCCAGGGACTCCTCGCGGCCCTTCGGGCCCTGGGAGGAGAAGTACGCCTGCCCGAGGTGGGCGCGCAGGCCGGTCTCCTCGACGACGGCGGCGACCGCGTCCATCGCGAAGTAGTGGTCGGCGAAGCAGGTGACGCCCGCGCGGATCATCTCGGCGCAGGCCAGGCGCGCGCCGAGTTCGACGTCCCGCGCGGTGAGGTTCGACTCGACCGGCCAGACGACGCCGTTGAACCACTCCTCGGTCGGCAGGTCCTCCGCGATTCCGCGCAGGGCGACCATCGGCGCGTGCGTATGGCAGTTGATCAGCCCGGGGAGCGCGATCTGCCCGCGCGCGTCGATGCGCTGTGCGGCCTCCCCGGGCGGGTCGTCGCCGATCGACTCGATACGGCCGTCCCGGACGACGACCGTCGCGTCCGTACGGAACGTGAGACCGGGTTCCACAACCGTGCAGCCCGAGATGACGAGGTCCGCGGAAGGCGTCATCCTGACACCGTACGACGGGGTCCTCGGCCTGCGTGAGCCGTGGCGGGCATCCTGTCCGGCGCCTGTCGCGGCGGCCTCCCCCGAAGGCACCCTTGGGCCCTGGAAGCGCGCTCTGGAGGGAGCCCGTCATGCTCCTCGGCACCTGGAACCTGGAGAACCTCTACCGTCCCGGCGGCCCGTTCGGCCCCAAGGACAAAGCCTCTTACGACACGAAGCTGGCGGCCCTCGCCGAGACCGTCGACGCCCTGGCGCCCGACGTCCTCGGCGTCCAGGAGGTCGGCGACCCCGACGCCCTGGACGACCTCCTCGCCGTGATCGGCGGCACCTGGCACACGGCGCTCTCCGAGCACCCCGACGGGCGCGGCATCCGCGTCGGCGTCATCAGCAGAACGCCCCTGGTGGCCGTCGCGGACGTCGACGCGTTCCCGCACGGTCTGCGGCCCGTCCAGATCGACGACTCCGGGCTGACGGTCTCCGCGCCGGGCCGCGGCCTCCTCGCGGTCCGCACCGGCACGCTGCACCTGGCGGTGGCCCACCTGAAGTCCAAGCTCCTCACCTACCCGGGCAACCGTTTCTTCCCCCACGACGAGGGCGAACGGGCCCGCTACGGCGCGTACGCGCTGTACCGCCGCGCCGCCGAGGCGGTCGCCCTGCGCGCCCTCGCGGACGACCTCCTCGCCGACGACGGGCGCGCGCGGGACGTCGCCGTGGTGGGCGACCTCAACGACGAGGTCCAGGCCGCGACGACCCAGATCCTGCTGGGCCCGCCCGGATCGGAGATAGGCACCCCCGGCTACAACCTGCCGGACCAGGGCGACCGGACCCGCCTGTGGGACGTGGCCCCCCTGATCCCCGCCGACCGCCGGTACTCCCGCGTCAACTCCGGCCGCCGCGAACTCATCGACCACATCCTCCTCAGCCACCAACTCGTCCACCGCGTGACCGAGGCCGACACCGGAATCCCGTCGGCCGGTGGTGTGCTGCGGCTGCCCTCGGTGAACGAGGACCCGAGGGAACGACGGGACGCGGCGGGGTCGGACCACGCGCCGGTGTGGGTGCGGGTGGGGTAGGGCGCACACGGGGAACGCCCCCCGACCGCCTCGCGCGGGGGCGCCCGCCTTCTGGCCGTCCGCGACCGCGCGCCCGACCGCCGACCGCCTCGCGCGGGTGCGCCCCTCACACCGCCCGCGGCAGCCTCATCCGCCCCCGCGAACCCGGCACCCTGTGGGCGTCCAGTGCCGTCAGCAGTTCGTCGAGCAGTTCGCGGTGCCGTGCGCCCAGGTGCCCGGTGTCGTCGAGTTGCACGGCGCACGCCGTCGTCGTGTCGACGAGGCGTTCCAGGAGCGCGGCGATCTCGTCGGTGCCGGCGGTGTGGCGGGCGAGGGCCGGGTGTTCGGCGGCGGAGAGGGCGATGGCGGCGCGGGCTTCGGCGAGGGTGCGGTAGGCCTCGCGGCGGAGGGCCCAGCGGGTGGCGCGGTCGCCGGTCGGGGCGGGGGATGTCCGAGATGCCGCGTCCGGGGCGTTACGCGGGGCTTGGGCGGCCCTGTGCGGGCCCCCGGCCGGGTCGTGCGGGGTTCGGGGCTTCTCGTGCGTTCCGGGGCGCCTCACGCGCTTCTGGGGCTTCCGGGCCCAGGGCTCCTCCCCGGTCCCGCTCAGCACGTACGCCAGGTACTCCTGCGCCGCCCCGGTCGCCAGCGCGAGCCGGGCCCGTACCTGGCCCCCGCGTTCGCCCGGCATCGGGAGGTGGCCGACGACCAGGACGAGGACGCAGGCCAGGAGGGTCTCGCCGATGCGGCCCGCGGACGCCTGGGGTTCGCCGCCGACCATGACGAGGGCGAGGACGAGGACGGTGACGACGGCGGTCTGCGCGGCGAAGTGGCGGGTGGCGACGGGGACAAGGGCACCGCAGACGGCGACGAGGGCGACGAGCCCTTCGGGGCGGGGCAGGAACGCGGCGAACCCGGCGAAGACGAGCGCCCCGAGGACAGTGCCGGCGGCCCGGTTCAGGACGCGCGAGACGAGCGGTCCGAGGTCCGGCTTGACGAGGAAGACGGCGGTGGCGGGGAGCCAGTACCAGTGCGTGTGCTCGCCGTACCAGTGGGAGTGGTGCAGGGCCTGCGCGATGGCGGCGCTCGCGCCGAAGCACAGGGCGACCCGCATCCCGTACTCCCGCCCGCCCGGGCCGAACGCGGCCCGCAGCAGGTCGGCCGCCGTACGCCGGCGCGCGTGCGGAGCGGTGCTGTGGCCCCGGTCGAACGCCTCGGCGGCGTGCAGCAGCGCGTCGTCCAGGGCGCGCAGCGCGGGCGCTGAGCGGGAGGGCGCGGGCAGCGGACCGGTGGGTGTGTTCTCGCGGACGGCGGCGGCCAGGCGCCGGGGCCCTTCGGAGGCGCGGTCGGAGACGGGTTCCCCGGCCCAGGCGAGCGCGGTCGCCGCCTCCCCGAGGGGCAGCGCGGCGGCGTACTGCGCGTGCAGCCGCCGTTCCGTGGAGGAGCTGGCGTAGCGGCGCAGCCGGGGCCCGGCGAAGGCGTCCTGCGCGTGGTCGAGGGCGGCGGTGAGGGCGGCCCGGCGGGCGCCCGCGTCGGGGCCGCCGGCGGCGTCGAGGAGGGCGGCGATCGCGTCGTACACGCCCGCGACGGCGTCCCGTTCGCCGTCGAAGCGGAAGTCCCCGGTCAGCGAGCCCGGCGTGGGCAGGGCGAGGCGCAGCAGGAGGAGCCAGCCCGCGCCCGCGAGGTAGGCGAGGGCGCGCTGCCAGCCCGCCTCGTCGACCGGCATGCCCGCGCCGATCGCGGAGGCGACGAGGACCTGGGTGCCGGCCGCGGACGCGACGGGGCCGATGGCGCTCATGCCCCCGGCGACGAGGCCGAGCGCGGTCAGGGCGAGGGTGAGGACGACGGGGCTCGCGTGCGCGCCCGCGTAGGTGCCGCCGAGGAGTCCCGCGGCGCCGGCCAGCGCGGGCGCCCCGAGCCGCTGCACGGACGTACGCCTGCTGCCCGGGCGGTCGTTGATCCCCGCGAGCATCGCGGCGATCGCGGCGACGACGCCGAGCGAGGTGCGTCCGGTGGCCACGGCGAGCGCCAGCAGCGGCCCCGCCGCGAGCGCCCCGCGCGCGACCGCCGCCCAGGGGACGGGGCCGCGTTGCGCGCGCAGTGCGTGCGCGAGCCAGGGCGGGAGGGCGACACCGGCGCGTGGGGACACGGGGCTCCTGTCGTGACGGGGACGGGTGCCGTCGGGCGACGTCGGCCGGGGCTTGGGGCTGTCCCTCCACGGTACGGAACGGGTGGGCCGGTTGCGTTTCGTCGAGGTGACGCGGGGTGTGATCAGCCGGTTTCTTTATGAACGCAACTCCCGCGCGGGTACGGCGATTCCCGGAAACGGCCTCCCTGAGGCGCCGTTCCGGTCATGTGCGGACACCGGCCTCCATCCGTTCCTCGAACAGCGCGCCCGCGCGGTCGATCGCCTCCCCGACGTCCCCCGCCCCCGCGACGATGCCGTCGACGTCCCGCAGCCCCGCGCGCGGGGAGTGGGTCACCAACGAGAAGCGGCTGCTGGAGCGCGCGGGGCTGCGGGACGTCGACGGCATCGTCGCGGGGGCGGGGGACGTCGGGGAGGCGATCGACCGCGCGGGCGCGCTGTTCGAGGAACGGATGGAGGCCGGTGTCCGCA
>NZ_LIRL01000191.1 GCF_001419795.1 Streptomyces niveiscabiei | reverse complement strand
TCACCGACCGCCAGGCCGCCCCGAAGTAGGCCGTACGCGGCGTGGAGAACCTGACGGCCGCCTGCGTGTTGCACTTCGTCAACCGGTCCAGGACGTCACGCCCGTCGGCCAGCAGCGACACCCCGCCCTCGGCGGCGGGCCTCAGACAGACCAGGAGCATCAACCTCGGCGGCTGCGGAACGCTCGACCGGTCGGTATGTGCCTCCAACTCGCCCATACCGAAGCCACCGCGGCCGATGAGGTGGGCGTCCGCCCGGGTGTTGCGGATGACGGTCACCCCATCAGAGCTGCCGTGAGGATGCGGTACGACCGACATCACCCGGGACGCGAAACGGGCCACCGCCTCGCGGGTGACCAGGCCGTCCACGACGACCAGCCCGTCCTCCCGCAATCGCCGGATGATCGTGCCCACGGTGCGCGGTGCGTGGATGTCCACCTGGCGGGAGGCGAACGGAGTCAGGGCCTGGCCGGGCGTATCGCGCATGGGGCTGCTCCTCTGGACGAAGTCAGTGCGGTCAGCTTGGAAAAGGCGCGGCGGCCGGGTACAGCGACAGATTGTCGACTCGGACAATTCGCCCGACGCGCAGGCGAGTTGGGAACGCCGTGTTACGTTCCGGAAGCCGGAGTCACCCACCGCAGGACAAGGACCGCGATGACGTACACCCCGCCCCTTTGGCCCGTCTCGGTGAAGGGCGTCGCCGTGGACGCGCTCGGCCGTGTCCTGCTGCTGAAGAACGAGCGCGAGGAGTGGGAACTGCCCGGCGGGCGGCTGGAGACGGGCAGTCCGGATGGGGCCGTACCGCCGGACGGCAGTCCGGAGGCGGCACTTGAGCGGGAGATCCAGGAGGAGACCGGCTGGGAGGTGAAGGCCGGTCCGCTGATCGATGGCGGAGTGTGGATCTACGAACCCATCCCCGGCCGCAGGGTCCTGATCGTGACGTACGGCTGCACTGTCCTCACCCCGGAACAGACCCCCGTCGTCAGTCACGAGCACAAGCAGGTCGGCCTGTTCACCGCCGCGGAAGTACCGGAGCTGACCATGCCCGAGGGCTACAAACGGTCGATCGCCGCCTGGTCCGACCGTACGGCGTAGGCGGCCGTGGACGGAGCCTTCGCCGTACGGTCCTCGGCCCGCTTCGCGCAGTGGCACTGGACGACCGTCCAGGCCGAACGGGTCCTCGCCACCGGCGACTTGGGGAGCATCCTGCGCTTCTACCGTCAGGTGCACCACATGAACCAGACCGAACTCGGCGAGGTCCTCGGCTACGACAAGACGTACGTCTCGGCGCTCGAACTCGGCAAACGCCGACTTGACGACGTCGGCTCCCGACGCCACGTCTGCGAACGGCTGCGCCTGCCTCCGCACGTCCTCGGCGTCACGGACAGGGCGGACACCGATCACCGGGCGATGGTCCAGTTCGGAGAGTCCACCGTCCGCCTCGCCGAGCTCGCCCGCCAGTCCGGCCACGCCACCGAAGCCGTCTCCGAACTGTGGCCGCTCGTGGCCCGACTGGAAGCCCGTCTCGGAGACGGTCACGCGGAACGGGAAGTCCTCCACCTGCTCGCCCGCGCACGCGTCGGACTGGGAGTGGCCCTGGGGAACGTCCTTCCGGAGGAACGCCTGTCCACCGCCGCGCACTGGACGGCGAAGAGCCTCGACCTCGTCGCCCACTTCGACGACCCGGCCATGATTTCGTACGCCCTGCGCATGCACGGCAACGAACTGCGCAAGGCCGGACTGAAGGGCGCGGCCGTCCAACGCCTCCGCCACGCCCGGGAGTTCGCGCCCGACACCGCCACCCGGGCATCGGTGCTGCCCCTGCTCGCCCGCGCGGCCGACGCGCTCGGAGACCGGAACCTGTTCGACGAGGCCATGCGGGAGACGGACGATCTGCTCAGCCACGCCGAGCACACCAGCCTCTTCAACCCGTTCTCGCTGTACGAGATCCGGCTGCGCGGCCTCGTGGCCACCGGGCGTACCACCGAGGCGATCCGGCTCGTCGAACACGGCCCGGCTCCCACGATGACCGTCGCGCCGCAGTGGCATGTCATCCAGCGGATCACCATGGCGCACGTGCAGCTCTTCGCCGACGACCGCAAGGGGGCCGGGGAATTCCTGGAGGAGGCCGTACGGCAAGCGACGGCGCAGCGGCTTCCGCACCAGTTGCAGCGGGTGATGCGGGTGGCGCAGGAGCGGCTGCCCGAGAGTCACGAGTTCGCGGCGCAGAGCCTTCGACGGCTTCGGCAGGAGATGGCCGCGTAGCGGCGAGGCGGATCGGGCGTTGCCGGTGGACGCGCGACAGCGGGGACGGAGAGCTCTGACGATCATGATTCCTCGGATGGGACATCAGGAAGAAGCGAGGTATTGGACCGGCTGTCGTGCCGTTCCCTGGTCGCACGACAGCCGGGAGTCGGCAGCACCCGGAGTGGGGAGGGGCGCTGCTTCTCGCTCGGATCTCCTGGGGCGATTTCGGTCGGCGCCGCGCGCCTGACCCGCCTCCCAGGGAGGAGAACCGAGCCCCCGGGTATGCGGCGAGGACGACGCCGGGGAACGCCGTCCGCGCGGTACCCGGGACTAGGCCGAACTGGGAGCGGTCGAGACGACGACGTACTTGTGGAACAGCGCGCCGGCGGACCGCGACAGTCCGGAAAGGGAGTTGGTGCTGAGACGAGCGGTGTTGTGCTTCGTCGGGGCGGCCGTGGCGTCCGGCTCCGGTACGGCGACGACACACCAGACGGTCTTGCCCTTACCGGTGGCGTCGGGCCGGTAACCCCAGTCCTTCGAGAGGGCCGCCACGATCAACAGGCCGCGGCCACCCTCGCGTTGGAGATCAGGAGCCGTGAGGTGGGGCCGTTCGGCGCTCGGGTCACTCACCGAGATCTCCAAGGCGTGTCTGTCGTAGGACAGCCTGGTGGTCACCGGCTCGCCGGCCGTGGTGCTCATGGCCTTGATGGCGTTGGTCAGCAACTCGCTGACCAGGAGGCGGACGGGATCGGCGAGATCGGTCAGCCCCCACTCGACGACCCGTGAGGCGGCTTGGCGTCGGATGACGCTCACGTGGCTCTGGTCCGCCAGTACGGACCATTCGGCTGAGAGGGGCGGGAGTTTCGACACGGACATCTCCTGAGATGTGCATCGCCTTGCCTGCGCGAAGTGCTCTCGGGGGCTACGAGGTGCCGTCACCACGGGAGTTGAAGAAGGGTGCAACGGCGCATGACGCATCCCTCGTTCGGACCGGACGCGTCCGGGGGAACGCGGTCCGTCACGAGCTGGTCACCCCAGGATGGACCTAGAATCTTCTGACGGCAACTACATACAGAAGATTCACGGCCCTTCTTGAGTCAGTGGAGGCTCCATGAACCAGGCCGATGCTCCGCGCCCCGTCCGTACGGCACACTTGATCCATGGCCGTCAGCTTGGGTCGAAGAGGGAGCAGCGCCGCATGAGTAACACGCCTCATGGATCTGCCGGGAAGCGTCGCCTTCTCGGCAATCACCTCCGTGCGCTGCGTGAATCTTCCGGCAAGACGCTCGTGCAGGCCGCCGACGAGATCGGCAGGTCGAATCCGACGCTCAGCCGCATCGAGACCGGCAAGCGGACACCGCTGCTGATCGAACTCAAGGCTCTGGTCGACATCTACGGTGCCGACAAGGAGACCGTCGCCGCGCTCCTCAAGCTGCACTCGGAGATCAAGGACGACGGCTGGTGGGACGACTACAAGGACGTCATGCCGACCAGCCTCGCGAACTACGTGGCGCTCGAACTCGAAGCGGCGTCGCTGAAGGTGTTCGCCCTCGCGGCGGTACACAGCCTGCTCCGCACCGAGGACTACCTCCGCGCAGTCCTCCGGCCGTCCGTGACGAACGCCAAACTGGTCGACCGGCTCACCGAGTTCCACCTGGAGCGGCAGCGGCAGAGCCTCCAACTGCCGGAGACCCCGCTCGAAATCATCGCCGTCCTGGACGAGGCGAGCCTGCGGCGCGAGGTCGGAGGGCGGGCCGTCCTGCGAGCCCAGCTGGAGCACGTGCTCCGTTGCATGGAAGCGCCCAACATCACCGTGCAGATCCTCCCGTACGACAAGGGAGCACACGGCTCGCTGACCGGCTCGTTCACCATCCTCGACTTCCATGACCCGTCCGAGCCGTCGGTGGCCTACGTGGACAGCCCCGGCGGCAACCTCTATTTGCAGAAGACGCAGGATCTGCGGCGCTTCGAGAGGACGCACGCCGCCCTGCGCGGCGCGGCGCTCGACGAGCCCGCGTCCGAGCGGTGGCTGCGTAATGCCCTCAAGGAGATGTGAGCCATGCCCACCCCTGATCTGAGCAATGCCGTGTGGCGCAAGGCCAAGATGTCCGAGTCGGCCCAGGGATGCGTCGAAGTCGCCGCTCTGGGCGGCGGTTTGGTCGGCGTACGCAACAGCAGCGACCTCGCCAGAGCGGCTCACGTCTACCCCGCCTCCGACTGGGAGGAGTTCCTCGGGTACCTGCGGGGGGAGCGCTCGGCGCCGGCTCGCATCCTGGTGACCATAACCGCCGCCGGGGCCGTCCTCAGCGATCGCGCTGGTGTGGCCGTTTTGGCGCATGAGTACACGACCCACGAGTGGAACTGCTTCATGGACGGTGTGCTGAACAGGGAGCCGCAACTGGCCACAGCTTGATGTGGGGGGACGAAGGGGGCCGACAAAGCACCGTCGGCCCCCTTCGCTGCTCCAGGTGAGATATTCGGGCGAGTGGTTGAGGGGCACTGGATCAGCGAGGTCCCTCTTCTTTTCTCCGCTGTCTCGTGCGTTCAAGCAGATCCGAGTGGGCTTCGGTCCATAGGACCAACGAGGTTGAGGCTCCAAGTAGTTCTCTTGCGGCGGTGGAGAGTTCATAGGTCGCGCGGTAGGGGAAAAATGATTCGCGGGTACGTCGGACGAGTTCGGCTTGTTCGAGACGCCTGAGCGTACGATTCAGCTGACTGTCTTGAAGGTGCAGGTGCTTTCTGCCCGGCCATCTAATTTCGTTTTTCTGAGTGCGGATCGTTTCCAGTAGGCGCGTGTATTGGAGTGGCCTGGCGCAGAGAGCGACGAGGATGTCCCAGGTCCATTCGCCGCTCATCGCGTGGCGGACGTCGTGGAGCCCCCGGAGGAATCTTTCTTCGCCAGGGGACGGCAGGTTCAACCGTGTCCGGCAGCTGTCCAATTCGCATGGGTGCCATCGCGTCTCGTGGTTCGACACACAACTCCCTTCAGGAAGAGGGGAACGGAGCCGTACGGCGGCGGCCGAGGTGATGTCGATAGTCCCCGGAGGATCGTTGGCAGCCGCGGCGGCAGTCCTTCTGCCACTGGGGTACACCACTGTCTCGACGTCACTTCAAAATTGACGGGCCTGTGGATCTTCAGGGTTTGCGGGCGACACCCGCGTAGACCGCGGGTTCGTCGTGGACGGTCATGGTGTCGTCGGGGCGCCATCCGGTGGTGGGCACGATGCCGGGGTCGCAGACCTCAAGTCCCCGGAAGAACAGGCTGATCTCCTCGAAGGATCTTGCTTTGAGGGAGGTTCCTCCGGTGCGGTAGATGGCGTCGACCCGCTTCACGGTTTCGGGGTCTTGGGTGATGAGGTGGGACAGCATCAGATGGCTGCCGGGAACCAGGGGTTCCAGTAGTTTTTCGATGATCCGGTAGGGGTGTTGGTCGTCGGTGACGAAGTGCAGGAGCGCGACGACGGAGAGGCCGACCGGCCGGGTGAAGTCGAGGTGTTTCTGGGCGTGGGCGAGGATCTGTTCGGGGTCGCGGATGTCGGCGTGCAGGTAGGCGAGGTGTCCTTCGGGTGTTCCGTGTAGGAGGGCCTGGGCGTGGCGCAGGACGATGGGGTCGTTGTCGACGTAGACGATGCGGGCTGCGGGCTCGGTCTGCTGGACGACCTGGTGGAGGTTGGGTTCGGTGGGGATGCCGGTGCCGATGTCGAGGAACTGGGTGATNNGCCGCCGAGGTACCAGTCGTAGAGGCGGGCGGAGTGCGGGACGCTCGTGTCGATGTCGTGGGGGCTGAATCCGTCGTCGATGGGGTCTAATTCGGGGTTCATTTCTTCCTCACGTGACCAGGAAATCGGCGAGACCGGACTTGGCTGCCTCGATGAACTGGGATATTTCGGTGGGGGTGCAGATGAGGGCGGGGCCTCGGGGGTCGGTGGACTGCCGTAGGGCGACGTTCCCGCCGCCGAGTCGTTTTACTTCGAGGCAGTTGCCGTTGTTGCTGCCGCTCCAGGGTTTGTGCCAGCCCTGGGTGCCCAGTTCGTTGTCGGCGTTCGTGGCGTGCGTCATGAGTTCAATTCCTTGCGGACGTCCAGGAGGTATTTCCTGGTGCGTCGGTGGGACATGGCCTGGGTGCTCATCCGGTCGAAGACCTCGCGGTGCAGCGCGACGTCGGGTTTCTCCTCGGTGTAGGCGGCGCTGGTGAGGGTGTCGGTGCCGACGATGTCGGGGAAGTCGGTCATCGGGAACCGGAAGAGAGTGAAGGGGCCGAACGCTCCCGCGTGGAGGCCGGCGGTGAACGGCATGACCTGGAGGGTGACGTTCGGGAGGTCGCCGGTCTCGACGAGGTGCTCGATCTGCGCGCGCATGACGGCGGGTTCGCCGGCCGGGCGGCGCAGGACCGTCTCATCGAGGACGGCCCAGAGCTGCGGCGCGGGCGGGTCGGTGCGGGTGAGGAGG
>NZ_LIRL01000190.1 GCF_001419795.1 Streptomyces niveiscabiei | reverse complement strand
CCTCCTGTCCCCCGCCCACCGGGAGCTGGCGCGGACCGCCGAGGTGTACCTGGACTGCGCGGGGCAGGCGGGCCGTACGGCGGCGGCGCTCGGCATCCACCGGCAGACGCTGTACTACCGGCTGTCGCGGGTGGAGCAGCTGACGGGGCTGGACCTGGACGACGGGGAGGACCGGCTGCTGCTGCACATGGGGTTGAAGGGGGCGCGGCTGTAGGGGCCTCAGCCCGCCTCAGTCCTCCTCCTCAGCCCCCCTCAGTCCTCCGCGAGCTTCTCCAGCCCGCTCGCGCACCCCGCCGCCAGGAGTCCGGTGAACCGGGGGCACGTCCACGACTCCAGCGTGCGGGTGTGCTCGGTGACGGGGAACACCTCGGGGGCGTACACCTGCGGCAGCCCGTGCCGGATGTCGACGTACCGGGTGGCGGGGTGGTCGTCGGTGTGGGCGCAGGTGCCGGGGCGTTCGGCGGCGGCGAGGGGGGCCATCAGCGCGAGGACCCCGGCGGCGACGTTGGGCGGCGGGCCCGGGTAGGAGATCTTCATCGTCTGGTAGGCGGTCATGAACAGGACGACGCGTTCGCGGACGTCGGCCGAGGCGTGGCGGCGGGCCGCCCACAGGCCGAGGTCGTCGGCGTACCGCTCGTTCCAGTGCTTGTGGTCGAGGCGGCCGACGATCTTCTCGACGTCGAGGCGCCCGTCGGCGCGCAGGTACTCGGCGTCGAGGTGGTCGAGGGGCCGCTCGCCGAAGAGCCGCTCGCGGCCCTCGCGGACGGTCGCCAGGGTCTCCTGGGCGACCTCCACGAGCCGTACGGGGCACAGGAGTTCGCCGATCGGGGGCTCGTCCCAGTCCGCGTGGCCGCGCTCGTACCGCTCGCGTCCGGCGGCGCAGGTCAGCCGGAGTCCGGCCTCGGCGTACTCGGGCCCGTCGTCGTCGAGTCCGCGGTGTTCCTCGTGGTCGCAGGTGGCGTCGGCGTAGTGCGGGAGGGTGTCCTCGACGGCCTCGATCAGGTCGTCGAGGATCTCCTTGTCGCGGACCATGCCGGAGACGAGGTGCCAGCTGATGGCATGGGCGACGAGCAGCCGGCCGGGCCGCTCCTCGTCGTCCGCCGCGGCCAGGGCGGACACCTGGCAGGCGAGGGTCACGTCGGGGTCGCCGGTCGGGTAGAGGTTGAGGGTCGAGGAGAGGCTCTCGATGTCGTCGAGGGTCTCCTCCGGTATCCGCGCGGGTACGTCGCCCGCCGAGCCCGGCACGACGACGTCGAGGGCGATGCGCGCGTACCCGGCGATGTTGTTCGGGCAGGCCCACTCGTCGCGGGGGGCGTCGTACGAGGGCCACTGCGCGGGGTCGGCGAGGGTGCGGACACGGCCGGCGAGGTCGCCGTCCTGCTCCTCCTCGTGGTCGCGGTAGGGGTGGCTGCCGTGGGTGCAGGGGAGGGCGCGCAGGGCGGCGTCGGCGCTGGTCAGAGCGGTGCGGGCGGCTGTCGCTGGCTCGCTCTCGGGGCACTGTGCGAGGGAGGGGGCGAGGAGGACCAGGCCGAGGGTCCAGGCGTACGCCGTGTCCGCGCTGGGGTCGGCGGCGAGGCGGGCGGCGCAGTCGCGGACGTGGCGGTCGGTCTCGTCGTCCGGTCGGCCGGTGCCGCGCCGGTGGAGCTTCTCCCAGGCGCGGGAGAGGTCGTCGAGGGCGTGCGGATCTTGGTTCGTCACGGTCTTGTCGACGTGTGGGGCGGGGGGCCAGTTCCCGGCGGGAGGAAGAGGGGACTGTTGAAAATGATTGTCATCATGTTAGCGTCTGGGCGACCATGTCTTGACCGCCCTTTTACCCGGAGTGCTCCGTGCGCCTGCCCGCTCGTCGTCTGATACCCGCCACCGCCCTCACGGCGGCCTCGGCACTGCTCGTGTCGGGGTGCTTCACGGGGTCGTCCGGTGCGAGCGGGGACGGCGGGAAGCGCGTCCGCGTCGCGATGATGCAGCCGCCCCGGTCGGGCCTGTCGCCGCTGTCGGACGACGCGTTCAAACTGTCGCGCTGGTCCACGGCCGAGACGCTGGTGAAGCTGGACGCCGACGGCGACGCCCAGCCCGCGCTGGCGACCAAGTGGACGCGCTCCGGGAAGAGTTGGACGTTCACCCTGCGCGACGGGGTCACGTTCCACGACGGCACGGCGCTGGACGCGAAGGCCGTCGCCCGCTCGCTGACACGCGCCGCCACCGCCTCCCCCAAGCCCCGCATCCTGGACGGCGTCGAGCTGACCGTGCAGGCGTCCGGTGACAACGTCGTCGTCACGACCGGTGACGAGGACCCGCTCCTCCCCCAGCGTCTCAGCTCCCCCCAGCTCTCGATCCTCGCGGCGAAGGCGTACACGGGGAAGACGGTGAACCCGGTCGGCGCGGGCACCGGCCCCTTCGAGCTGGTCGCCGTGAACGGCACGTCGTCCGCGACCCTCGACCGGTACGACGGCTACTGGGGCCCCAAGGCCAAGTCCCCCGGCATCGACGTGAAGTTCGTGCCCGACGGCACCGCCCGGGCCGCCGCCCTGCGCAGCGGCGAGGCGGACATCGTCGAGGCGGTACCGGTCTCGCAGGCCGCGCTCCTCGACCAGAAGCTGATCACCGAAGTCCCGATGCCCCGCACCAACACCCTTTACCTGAACGCCTCTTCGGGCCCCTTCAAGGACGCCTCGCTGCGGGCCGCCGCCCGGCAGGCCATCGACGCCGAGTCCATCGTGAAGGGCGTGTACGAGGGCCGCGCGGACGTCGCGAAGGGCCTGCTCGGACCCGCGCTCCCGTGGGCCGCCGGGCTGCGCAGGCCGGTGACGCGGGCCGCCGCCGGGCAGCCGAAGGGCGCGAGCATCACCATCGGCACGTTCACCGACCGCGCCGAGCTGCCCGAGGTGGCCGCCGCGCTCCAACAGCAGCTCCAGAAGGCCGGGTTCAAGGTGAAGCTGGAGGTGCGCGAGTACTCGGCGATCGAAGCGGACGCGCTGGCCGGGAAGTTCGACGCGTTCATCCTCTCCCGGGCGACCGTCCTCGACTCCGGTGACCCGGCGGCATACCTCTACAGCGACTTCGCCTCGGACGGCTCGTTCAACATCGCCCAGCTCAAGGACCCTTCCGTGGACGCCGCGTTGAAGAAGGCAGGCGTCCAGCCGACCGGGGACGCGCGGCGGGCCGCGATCATCGCCGGGGAGGCCGCCGTCCTGGCGACCGACGCGGCGGTGCCGATGCTGCACGAGCGGGTGATCCAGGGGGACGCGGCCGGGGTGGTGGACGCGGCGCACGACCCCCGGGAGCGTGAGCTGATCACGGCGTCGACGTACGTGGGTTCATGAGACTCCGTCATCTGTCGCCGGGGTCCGGCGACTTGCGTTCCTTCTGGCGCCCGAGTCCAGCCGGGCTGACCCGAACTCTCGGTCTCCTCGCGGTCGTTGCCGCCGTCGGCCTGCTCCCCTGGCTCTCCGGGAACGACCCCGCGCTGACCGTCCTGCGGGCGCGCTCGGCGGAGCAGGAGCCGACGAAGGAGGCCCTGGACGCGATCCGGCGGGACCTCGGTCTTGACGCCGGTCCCCTGTCCCTGCTGGGGAGTTGGGCCTCCGACCTGCTGCGCGGCGACCTCGGCACGTCCTGGGTGTCCGGCACGGACGTCCTCCCGTCGGTCACCGCCGGGCTCCAGGTCTCGCTGGCCCTGATGGGCGCGGCCCTCGGCGTCGCGGTCCTGCTGGCCGCGATCATCGTCGCGCCGGTGCTGGTGCGCGGGCGGGGTTCGGCGGGGGCCGGGGCCGCGATGCTGGCGGCCGTACCGGAGTTCCTGCTCGCGACCGTCGGGCTGCTGGTGTTCGGCGTGTGGCTCGGCCGGCTCCCCACGTCCGGCTGGGAGGGGCCGACGCACATGGTCCTGCCCGCCGTCGCGCTCGGCGTCCCCGCCGGTGGCCTGCTCGGGCGGCTCGTCGCGGACGCGCTGCCGTCCGTGCTCGACGAGCGGTGGGTCGAGCTGTGGCGGGGCGCCGGGGTGAGCCGTACGCGGGTTTCCGGGGCGGCGCTGCGGCGCGTACTGCCGCCGCTCGTCCCGCAGTTCGGGATGGTCGCCGTCGGTCTGACGGGCGGCGCGGTCGCCGTGGAGACCGTCTTCGCGGTCCCCGGCATCGGGCGTACGGCGCTCGGCGCGGCCAAGTCGCAGGACCTGCCGCTGCTCCAGGGTTCGGTGCTGGCCCTGCTGCTGCTCGGGCTCGTCATCGGGGCGCTGTCGGCGCTGGTGCGGCGCCGGTTGCTGGGGCCCGCGCTGCGGGACGCGTCGCTGGCGCTGCCGCCGCCCCGGCCGGTGCGGGTGCCGGTGGCCGTGCCGGTGGCGCTGTTCGCGGTGCTCGCGGGGGCCGTCGGGTGGGGGGTGCTGCGCGATCCGTACTCCGTGCACACCAACGAGCGGCTCTCCGCGCCGAGTTGGGGGCATCCGCTGGGGACGGACGGGCTGGGGCGTGATGTGCTCGCGCGGCTCGGGCACGGGGCCGCCACGACGGTCGGGACCGCAGCCGCCGTGTGTCTGCTGGGGCTGCTCGTCGGGCTCGCGCTCGGGTTCCTGCCCGGGGTCGCGGCCGGGGCGGCGGACATCGCGAACGCGTTGCCGCCGGTCATCGTGGGAATTCTGGTCGTCGCGGCGACCGGGCCGGGAACCGGCGGCGCCGCCTTGGCCGTCGCCCTCGTGTCGTGGCCCGCGCTCGCCGCGCATACGGCCGCGCTGGTGCAGGAGGTGCGAGCCTCGGCGTTCCTCACGGCCCAACGCGCCATCGGGGCGACGCCGTCGTGGATCCTCACCCGGCATGTGCTGCCCACGGTGGCGGGGCCGGTGGCCCGGCACGCCCTGCTGCGGCTGCCGGGGATCGCGCTGGCGCTGGCGTCGCTCGGATTCCTGGGGCTCGGGGCCCAACCCCCGGCGCCCGAGTGGGGGTTGCTGCTCGACGAGTCGCGGGCCTATGTGGAGCGGGCTCCCTGGGCCGCGCTGGCCCCTGCGGTGGCGCTGGCCGTGCTGGCCGGGCTCGCGGTGTCGGGGGCGGCGTTCGTGGAGGGGCGGGAGCGGCGGAAGGCGAAGAAGGAAGTGTCCCTTGCAGCATGATGAAGTGGTGGGAATCGACGGTGAGTTGACGAGCGAGCCGCTGGGCGCTGCGCTGCTCTCCGTCCGTGACCTCCGTGTCTCCTTCTCCGGCGTCGAGGCCGTCCGGGGCGTCTCCTTCGACGTCCGGGCCGGTGAAGTCCTCGCGATCGTGGGCGAGTCGGGGGCCGGGAAGTCGCTCACCGCCCGCGCGCTGCTCGGGATGCTGCCGAGGGAGGCGGTGCAGAAGGGCGTCGTGGAGCCGGACTTGTCGGGCCTGCGGGGGCGGCGTATCGCGCTGGTCCCGCAGGACGCGCTGTCCGCGCTCTCCCCCGTGCACCCCGTCGGCGACCAACTCGCCGCCGCCGTACGGTCGGTGCGGCGCGTGTCGCGGGCCGAGGCGCGTGCGGCTGCGGTCGCCGCGCTGGAGCGGGTGGGGATTCCGGACGCGGCGCGCAAGGCGCGGGCGTATCCGCACGAGTACTCCGGCGGGATGCGGCAGCGGGCGGTCGTCGCGATGGCGACCGTCAACGAGCCGGAGATCCTGGTCGCGGACGAGCCGACGACCGCGCTGGACGAGGAGCGGCGCGAGCAGGTGCTGGCGCTGCTGCGGGCCCAGGCGTCCGCGCTGGTGCTGGTGACGCACGACGTGGAGGCGGTACGGCTGCACGCGGACCGGGTGCTGGTGATGTACGCGGGGCAGGTCGTCGAAGTCGGGCCCGCGAAGCGGGTACTCGAAGCGCCGCGTGCCCCGTACACGGCCGGGCTGCTGGCCTCGCTGCCCCGGCCGGACGGGCCGAAGCGGCTGCCCGTGCTCGCCGGTCACCCTCCGCTGCCGGGGGCGATGCCGGCGGGGTGCGCGTTCGCGCCGCGCTGTTCGTTCGTGACCGAGGTGTGCCGGGTGTCGGAGCCCGCGCCGCGGGAGGCCGACGGGCGGACGGTCGCCTGTCATCACTGGGAGCGTGTGTGAGCGAGTACCTTCTCGACGTCCGTGACCTCGTCGTCCGGTACGGTTCCGCGACCGCCGTGGACCGGGTGTCCTTCGCGCTGAGCGCCGGCGAGACCCTCGCGCTGGACGGGCCGAGCGGGTGCGGGAAGTCGTCCACCGCGCTGGCCGTGTTGCAGCTGCGCCGCCCGGCCTCGGGGGAAGTGTGGTTCGAGGGGCGGGAGTTGACCGGGCTGCCGGAGCACGAGCTGCGTGCCGTGCGGCCCCGGATCCAGCCCGTCTTCCAGGACCCCTACGGCTCGCTGAGCCCCCGGCACCGGATCCGGGACGCCGTCGCCGAGCCGCTGAAGGTGCAAGGGCGGTGGGACGCGGCGACCGGTCCGGCGAAGGTCGCCGAGCTGCTCGACCGGGTCGGTCTCGACCTGTCGTACGCGGACCGGCGTCCGCACGAGCTGTCCGGCGGGCAGTGCCAACGCGTCGGGATCGCGCGGGCGTTGGCGTCCGAGCCCCGGCTGCTCGTCCTCGACGAACCCGTCTCCGCGCTCGATCCGTCCGTGCGGGCCGGGGTGCTGAACCTGCTCGCCGATCTGCGGGACGAGCTGGGGCTCGGGTACCTGTTCATCTGTCACGACCGGTCCGTCGTACGGCACTTCGCGGACCGGGTCGTCGAACTGCGGGACGGCAGGGTCACTTCGGGGCAGCCGCGGCCATGAGGCGGCGCAGGCCCTCCGTCAACTCCCTGCCGTCCGGGGCCGACTTGGGGTCGAACCGCCACTGGGCGATGAGGCCCAGCATCAGGGTGGTGTAGAACGCGCCGAGGGTGTCGGTCGTCTCGTCCGTGACGTCCGCCTCCGGGACGCCGGTGAACAACTCCACGAAGCCGCGCGCCCCTTCGCGCTGGGCCCTCGCCAACTCGTCCCTCACCTGCGGCAGCTGGTCGCCCATGACGACGATCTCCATGCTGAGGCTCCACAGCGAGCCGGGGTCCTTCATCGTCGCGACGACGTTCGTCCACACCTCCTCGAAACGCTCCAACGAGCCCGGGGGGCTGGTGAGTTCGGGGCCGTCGAACGCGTCCGACATCTCCTCGACCATCCCGACGTACGCCTGTGCGAGGAGCGCGTCCTTCGAGCCGTAGTGGTAGCCGATCGACGCGAGGTTCGTTCCCGACTCCTTGACGATGTCGCGGGCTGTCGTCCTGACGAAGCCCTTCGCCAGGAGGCAGCGCTTGGCTCCTTCGAGCAGATCTTCACGGTGACCCATGGGGGCAGTCTAGCGCCGACTCATACAGGCGTCTTACACAGTCGTTCTATACAAGCGTTTAAGACGGCTGTATGGTTCCCGGCATGACGCACCCGACGACGCACGTGAACCGTGCCGGACGGCGTGAGTGGACCGCTCTCGCCGTGCTGATGCTGCCGCTGCTGCTGGTCTCCATGGACGTGTCCGTCCTCTACTTCGCCGTCCCCGCGATCAGCGCGGACCTCGAACCCAGCGGGACCCAGCAGCTGTGGATCTTCGACATCTACGCGTTCGTGCTCGCCGGGCTGCTGATGACCATGGGGTCGCTCGGGGACCGGATCGGGCGGCGGAGACTGCTGCTCATCGGCGCCGTCGCGTTCGGGGCGGCCTCGCTGCTCGCCGCGTACGCGCACACCGCCGAGGCGCTCATCGCCGCGCGCGCCCTGCTCGGCGTGGGCGGGGCCACGCTCATGCCGTCCACCATGGCCCTCGTACGGACCATGTTCACGGACCCCGTCCAGCGGGCGCGGGCCATCGGGCTCTGGGCCAGCGTCATGACCGCCGGGGTCGCCCTCGGGTCCGTCATGAGCGGCGTCCTCGTCCAGTACTTCTGGTGGGGGTCCGTCTTCCTCGTCAACCTCCCTGCCATGGCCCTGCTGCTGCTCCTCGGGCCGGTGCTGCTGCCCGAGTCCCGCGATCCCTCGCCGGGGGCGTTCGACTGGGTGAGCGTGCCGCTGTCCCTGGGCGCCGTGCTGCCCGTCGTCTACGGGCTCAAGGAGATTCCCTCCGAGGGGATACGGGGCGAGTACGTGCTCTCCCTCGTCGTCGGGCTCTTCTTCGCGGTGCTGTTCGTCCGGCGTCAGCGGTCTGTCCAACACCCCATGATCTCGCCGTCCTTGTTCAAGGGGCGGGGGTTCGGGGTGGCCCTCGGGCTCAACTCCGTCGCCGCGTTCGGGATGATGGGGTCCGCGTTCTTCACCACGCAGTACCTCCAATCGGTGCTCGGCAAAAGCGCGTTGGAGGCATCGCTGTGGGCCCTGCTCCCGGCGGTACCCATCGGGATCACGGCTCCCTTGGCAACATCCCTCGTCCACAAGGGCATCGACCGGGCCTACGTGGTCACCGCCGGCTTCCTGACCGCCGCATGCGGTTACGCCATGCTCTCCCTCGCCGGCCCCGACTCCCTGTGGCTCGTCCTCGCCGCGTGCGGCGTCCTGTCCTCCGGCATCGTCGCCGTCATGTCCCCCATGACCGACCTCGCGGTGAGCTCCGCCCCACCCGAACGCGCCGGCTCCGCCGCCTCGTTGCTGGAGACGGGGAGCGAGTTCGGGGGCGCGATGGGAATGGCGGTCCTGGGCTCCATCGGCACGGGCATCTACCGCCACGAGATGCCGGGGACGGCTCCGGATGTGGCGCGGGAGACGCTGGGGGGCGCGCTGGCGGTGGCGGACCGGGTGCC